>JBLYYW010000311.1:0-10941 GCA_048550155.1 Acidimicrobiales bacterium
GGCGTGTTCGGCACTGACCGGCAGCCGCGTGATCGCGGCCCTTTCCATCACATACGCAAGCGCGTCTTCGTTGCTGAACACCACAGGGCCCTCGGGGTCACCTTCAGGCGTGAAGTGGTAGGCCTGGATCCATTCGAGGTGCAGGCGCAGCAGTCGCCGCAGGTCATCGTAGGAGAGTGTTGCTGTGACCTCATCGGGAAGGGCTTCGGCACAGAAATCGATGCTCTCCTGTACGTCATAGACGATCTGCTTGGGTAGTGCGGCCGATTTGGCGACCCCTCCACCGACAGCGACGAGAGCAATTGCTACCACGATGGCGAAACCGATAGCGATGATCACGTACTCCACTCGCTGGACGCTACCTTCCTGAGGCACGTGGTCGTGCGGTCCGATGGGCGCCGAGTCGCACGAGAGCCCGACCAGCTCAGGAGGCACAATGGCTCCGGCGGCGCGATCGCCGCGATGCGGTGGCTAGATTCGCTCAGTGGTCGTGTACGCATTCGACGTGGGGGAGACCCTGGTCGATGAGAGTCGGTTGTGGTTGCGGTACTCGCACCACCTGGGCGTTCCTCCGCTGACCCTCCTTGGCGTTCTCGGTTCCCACATCGCAGAGGGGCGCGACTACGAGGACGTGTTTGCCCATTTCGGTGTCGACTTCGACCGTTTCGAGGCCAACCTGACGTGGCGCAATCGTGTCGAGGACGACATCCTTCCCGAGGATTTCTACCCCGATGCGTTACCGACGCTCGAAGCTCTGAAGAAGGCAGGCCATCGGGTGATCGTGGCCGGAAACCAATCCAAGCGAACGACCCTGCGGTTGGACGGCATGGAGCTACCGGTAGACAAGGTGCGGTGCGGTGAGCAATGGGGAGCCAGGAAGCCGATGCACCGATTCTTCCGGCGTTTGATCCGTGAGGCAGGGGTAGATGCCAGCGAAATCGTGTACATCGGTGACCGCGTCGATCACGACGTTCTTCCGGCGCTGGAATCCGGGATGCGGGCTGTCTTGGTCCGGCGCGGCCCATGGGGGCACATTCACGCGGCCTGGCCCGATGCCGCCAGAGCTGACGCTGTCATCGGAAGCCTGCGCGCGCTGCTCTGAGAAGGCGGACGTTGGATGTCAACGCACACATGATGAGGGCGGGCCGCTAGGGCCCGCCCTCACCGTTGCTACTAACTCATCGGTTCGTGGTTTTCAGGGCGGGACACACCCGACGAACCGTTGAGCGGTGACCGGCGGGGTTTCCGCCAGCAGATGAGCTGTCCGGCTAGCGGCCAGCCACCTCCAAGGTCCCTTCAAGTAAATGAATCTGGACCACCTCCTTCCTCTTGGTGTGTCCAAGCATAGAACACATCTTGGGTTCGACGGGAACGGTTTTGGCCCGTGGCACGTCGGTCTAGGCCTTTTGGGATAAATCAGAAGACTGTTTGTCAAGTAGCCGTTTCAGTTGCCGATATCCGGTTCAGACCAGCCGTTGCCCGAGGAGAGCTCGATGCTCAAACCATCCCTGAAACTGAGTCGTCTGCCGCTCCGATCCAAGCTGTTGCTGTTGGCTGCGTTGCCACTGCTTCCATTGGTCGCAGCCTCGTATTTGTTCGTGAATGACTCGATCGACCAGAGGGCTTCCGCTCTGGGCGAACAGGCTGAGATCGGTCGAATCGAGTCGGCTTCAGGGCTGGCTTCGGCATTGATCGTGGAGCGCGATGCGTTCCAGCAGTCGAACACCCTTGGTGTGCGTCTTCGGCTGACACGGGAGCGAACCGATGCCGCACTCGCCGCCTACCGCAGCGTGGTCGAAGGCGATGCCGGACGTGATGCCACCGCTGACGCAATAGAAACCGAGATCAACTGGGTTCGCAGCTCGCTCGGCGACGTCGATTCGATGGTCGCCATGCAGCAGGAGGCTCGTACATCCCAGGACGGAGAGGCGGCGGAGGTCTTCCAGCGTCTCGACCAACTGGTCGATCTGGCGATTGCCGAAGTGCAGGTAACCCCGGGCGCCATTCAGACATCTGAAGGGGCGACCAACGCTCGATCGGTTCTGTTGCTCACAGAGTTCACGGCCGGCCTTCACAGCGAGCTGGTCCAGTACGTGGCCATCGGTGAGGCCGACGCCACGCTGGCACGGTACGGAGCCCGGTCGGATGCCGCCGCCTATTCGGATCAAGTTGACGCGACAACAGAGAGAATTCTCGCATTGGACAATGCCGAGTTCGCATCACGATTCCAGAGTGAAGTCCTCGATAGTGACGGGTACCGGCTCGTCGGCGATCTGCGCGACCGAGCTTTCGCTGCAACGGTCAACCCGGAGATTGCACCCTCGGCGTCCTACCTCCCGACGTTCACGCCGATGTTTGGCGCCGTCCACACACTGGAGGACGATCTGATCGCCGCGTCTTCGGATCAAGCGACAGTGACCGCCAACCGGGCGCTGTACGCACTTGGCGGAACAGTTCTTGGTGCTGGGCTCTTCGCACTCCTCACCCTGGTCTTGGTGGTAGCCCTGTTCCGCTCGATTCGCCGTCCTCTCTTGTCCCTCACCGACCAGTCGCGACAGATCGCCAAACACCAGCTGCCCAACGCGGTGGCCCAGATCCGTGAGCTCGGCGGCGACGCCGAAGTGGAGATGCCAGAACCGATCCAGGCCGAATCCGACGATGAGGTCGGTGAGCTCGTGGACGCATTCAACCAGCTCCACAGCACAGCGATCCAACTCGCGGCCGAACAGGCTGCTTCTCGCCGGACCGTGTCCGAAATGTTCGTCAACCTCGGCCGAAGGAACCAGAAGATCCTGATGCGGTTGCTCGCCTCGCTCGAGAAGCTGGAACACAACGAACGTGATCCAGAACTCCTCCAAGAACTGTTCAAGGTCGATCACCTTGCCACCCGCATGCGCCGAAACGCAGAATCGCTTCTGGTTCTGGCAGGAGCCAAGACCAGCCGATCGTTCGGTCAGGCCGTGCCGGTCGCCGACGTGGTGCGTTCGGCCCTCTCGGAGGTCGAGGACTACGAGCGGGTCAGCGTCGATGACGAAGGAAATGCACTGATCAACGGCAAGGCAGTTGCCGATATCGGTCACTTGCTCGCTGAGCTGATCGAGAACGCTCTGATGTTCTCGCCGCCGACATCGTCAGTGGAGGTGTTGATCCGGCGCGGTCCGGATGGTCTGATGATCACAGTCGGTGACCGCGGCATCGGCCTGAGCGCTGAAGAGCTCAAGGCGAACAATCAGCGCATTCTCGACGCAGCACGGCTGACAGAAACGCCCTCACGATTCCTGGGCCTCTACGTTGTCGGTCGACTCGCACATCGGCACGGCTTGAAAGTCGAACTCCTGAACGGCGTGCCCAGCGGTCTGATCGCAAGGATCAGGTTCGCCGAATCTGTGTATCAGGCCATCGGCGAATCGCCTGAAGGACCTCACGACTCCGAACCCCTCGTTGAAGAATCGGCCGACGTCGATGCAGCCCCGTCCGTTCCCTCCCTTGATGGGTTTGTGCCCGCTCCAGCTCTTGCTCAAGCGACAGCCCCGGCTCCGGCACAAGGCCAGGCTCCGATCGAGGCTCCAACTTCGATCCCCGCTCCAGCGCAGGTCCAGGCACCAGCCCCGGCTCCTGCTCCAGCGCCAAGCCAGGATCCCGTGCCGGCAGCGGCCCAGGCCATTGCACAATCGCCGGCTCCGGCCACATCCCAAGCCGACGGAGCATTTCCCGTCGGCCCGGCGCCGCTGCCTTCGGCTGCCCCCATGCAATCGCCCACTCCACCTGCTCCCTCACCCGTACCGGCACCAGCACCAGCACCGGCACCGGCACAGGCGCCACTCGGTCTCGCTGATCACGCGATCCAGCACACGCCACCGGCTCCGGCCCAGTCATTTGCGCCACCCGCACCGGCTCACCGTCGCTCGGACCCGCCGACCTCCGCTCCGGTGCCGACGGGTCCCGGCATGGCCGGCCCAACCGACTTCGTGCTCTCGAAGCGGACACCGACAACAGTTCCATCGACCCAGCACAACGATCTCCGGCCACCTGCTCCGGTAACCCATCGGGTAAACCCCAATCAGAATCTGTCCGGTTTCCAGCGAGCCACAGCAAGTGAACCGAGCCAGGCAGAAGCCGGCGTGGATCGTCGCCGACCACAACCGGCTCCGGAGGTTCAACCACCCGTCGCACCCCCAACTCAGCCGACGCAAATGCCGGCGGGACCCGCACCTGGGGGCTTTGCGGTCACCAGGCGTGTCCCGGGCGCTTCCTCTCTCACCCGGAAGAGCGATCAGCCGACCACGGCGGCCCGTCCTGAAGAGCCGATCACCACGCCGGAGACCGCTCCGTCGGTGGCCGCCCGCTTCGGAGCCAACCTGGCAGGGTTTCAGCGAGGCGTACAACGCGCCGATAGTCCAGCACCGGCCCCATCCGAAACCGTCGAACCGTCGCCCGAACACACCGCACCCAACGGAGAACTGTCATGAACCCAGCCGAACTCGACTTCATGCTCGAACGTTTTGTTCAGGAAACCCCCGGCGTCACCCACGCTCAAACGGTCTCCGCCGACGGGATGCATCTCGCCGCCAGTCATGGAATCGAAGCGACCCAGGCGGACCAGTTCGCAGCGATCACGAGCGGTCTGGCGAGCCTCACCGACTCCGCAGCCGACACCTTCGACATGCACCCTGTTGTTCGACAGGTGATCGAGACCGGTCAAGGCTGGATTCTCGTCGCCCGCATCAACAACCGGGCCAGCCTCGGTGTCGTGTGTGACCACAGCGTCGATCTCGGACTGGTCGGCTACGAGATGACCCTTTTGGCCGAAAAGGCCGGATCCATGTTGTCTCCCGAGGTCATCGAGCGACTCAAGAACACGCTAGGGGTGTGAGCGAATGGAGTTCGATGACGAAGAAGAAGTCGTCGGGCAAACCGTCGTCCGCTCATTCCTGGTCACGGGTGGACGAACCCACTCCGACACCCAGAACCTCCAGTTCGAAACTCTGGTTGAAGTCAACCCTTCTGCACAGGTACAGAACCTGCAGTTCGAGAAACTCGACATCGCTCGACACGTCAGCTCTCAGGACGCCACCTCGGTCGCCGAAATCGCAGCAGCGCTGCGACTGCCGATGCTGACCGCCCACGTTCTCGTCTCCGACCTCGTTTCCGAGGCGGTACTCACCGCCCACGAGACAGCGAACTCCCAGATCGACCTTTCCTCCCTGACCGACATTCGTGCCGCCATCCTTAGCCTCTGAGCCCGCTGGAGACATTCCCATGAACCCCAACCCACCACCACCATCGGCAGTTGCTCCGCCAGCTCCGGGTCAGGCACTCTCTCGAATGGGCCGAGCTACCTCGGCGAAGTTCATCGTGGCCGGCGGCTTCGGAGTGGGCAAGACAACCTTCGTCGGCGCCGTATCCGAGATCCCTCCGCTCCGCACCGAAGAGGCGTTGACCACTGCGGCCCACGGTGTGGACGACGTGAGCAAAGTCGATTCCAAGACCTCGACCACCGTTGCGATGGACTTCGGTCGGATCACGGTTTCTTCTGAGCTGGTTCTCTACCTCTTCGGAACGCCAGGTCAGCCACGATTCTCGTTCATGTGGGACCGAATCACCGATGGAGCTCTCGGGGCGGTTGTGCTGGTGGATACCCGACGCTTCGAAGACTCCTTCGGTCCGGTTGACTACTTCGAGTCTCGCGGGATCCCTTTCGTCGTGGCGGTCAACAACTTCCCTGGCTCACCGCCCACGACGCCCGAACAGATCCGAGACGGTCTGTCGCTGGCACCTTCCATTCCGATCATGCACATCTCGGCAACGAATCGCGACGAGGTGAAGATCGTGCTGATCTCGCTGATCGACGTGCTGATGCAACGGATGGCGAGCAAGGCTCGTGCGCAGGCCCCGCGCCGCAACGACCTGGGCCGCGCACCCTCCGTCGTCTGATCGACCTCTTGGCCACCTCGGTGGCAACGAGGAGTGAATGGTGCCCAACGGTGTGAACCGACACGGCTAGTATCAAACGTATGTTCGTAATGGGAGTGGATCCCGGTTTGACCCGGTGCGGGTTCGCCGTGCTCGAGCCGCTGAGCGCACGGCGCGTCCATCCGGTTGCCATGGGCCTGGTGCGTACTGACCCCGATCTTCAGACCCCGTACCGGTTGGCAGAATTGCAGGCCGAAATTCGCGCGCTGATCGAGGAATTCACACCCAAAATCGTCGCGGTGGAACGGGTGTTCATTCAGAAGAACACAACCACCGGAATCAGGGTTGCGCAGGCCGCCGGCGTGATCATCACCGAGGCTGCGGCGATGGGCTGTCACGTTCGTGAGTACTCTCCAAACGAGATAAAGGCGGCTGTCGCCGGAGACGGCCGAGCTGACAAGGAGATGGTCCAGCAGATGGTGCAGCAACTCTTGGGTCTGGCCGAACCGGCCAAGCCTGCCGACGTGTCCGACGCAGCGGCCATCGCGCTCTGTCATCTGGCCTTCGATCCGAGCGGGGCACTCTTGGGACCGCGGGAACGAGCCGACGCTGCGCTTGCGGGAGTGGTCAAATGATCGGGTCGTTGCGGGGCTACATCACCCACGTCGATCGCAACCGCAGCGAAGTCTTGATCGAGCTGGCATCGGGAATCGGCTACAAGGTGTCGGTCAACGATCGCACGCTGAACCAGATCGACCTCGAAGGGGAAACCCTGCTCTACACCCACCACCAGTTCATTCGGGAAGGCGAGCAGAAGCTGATCGGATTCTGCACCCAGAGCGAAGTCGCCACGCTCCAGACGCTGGTGGCAACGCCCAAGGTCGGCCCTGCCCTCGCATTGTCGATTCTGAACACCTACGGTCCGGCAGAGCTTGCCGCGATTGTCGGCAGTGACGACATCGCCGCACTGCAAGCGGTCAGCGGCGTCGGCAAAACCACCGCCCAACGCGTGCTGGTCGAAATGAAGGACAAGCTCGTTGTCGACCTGAGCGACCCGGAGACCGCAGCCATTGTCAGCGGTGCGGTCAACATCACCAACGACACCGTCACCGATGTAATCGATGCCCTCCTCACCCTGGGGTACTCCATGAGCGATGCAAGGGCAGCGACGCAGCTGTTGTCCGAGGAGATGATCGAACAGGGTGATACCGGCGCGCTCTTGAAAGAGGCACTCAGACAAATGGAACCGAGCTTCTGATGGCGAGGGAGAACATCGTCCTCTCCGCAGCCCCACCCGCCCCTGAGGACAAAGAGGAAGTCGAACTCGAGGTTGGGCTCAGGCCCCAAACCCTCGACGAATTCGTAGGCCAACAGGACCTCAAGGAACGCCTCAGCATCATTCTCGAAGCGGCCCGAGCCCGGAGCGAACCTGCGGACCACTTGCTCTTCGCAGGCCCTCCCGGACTGGGCAAGACCACGTTGGCCGGGATCGTTGCCAACGAGTTGGGGGCCGAGCTGCAAATCACCAGTGGGCCCGCACTGGTCAAGCCGGGCGATGTGGCGGCCATCCTGTCCAAAGTGCAATCCGGTGATGTTTTGTTCGTCGATGAGATCCATCGTGTTCCCACCCAGGTGGAGGAGGTTCTCTATCCGGCGATGGAGGACCTGCAAATCGACGTCGTCATTGGCTCGGGACCTGCAGCCCGATCGATTCGAATGCCGGTCGAGCCGTTCACACTGGTCGGCGCTACCACTCGTACCGGACTGATCACCGGGCCCCTACGGGACCGCTTCGGAGACCATTTCCGACTTGACTTCTACAGCACCGATGACCTGCAAGCGATCGTCGAACGAACCGCAGACATCATCGGGATCTCCATCAGCACCGACGCAGCCCGCGAGATCGCGGCGCGCAGTCGACGAACACCCCGGATTGCCAACCGCCTTCTCCGCCGGGTCCGCGACTGGGCTGAAGTCCGTGGCAGTGGAATCGTCGATCTCGATGCTGCGCTCCAGGGTCTCGAGATGAACCAGGTCGACACGAGAGGTCTCGACCGGGTCGACCTGCTTCTTCTCGAGTCGATCTGCACGAAATTCGGAGGCGGCCCGGTGGGACTGTCAAATCTGGCAATCAGCGTCAGCGAGCCCAAGGACACCGTCGAAGATGTCATCGAACCGTTCCTCATTCAGCAGGGTTTCCTGGTCAGGACCCCCGCCGGCCGCCAGGCCACCCAAAAAGCCTGGGATCACCTGGGATTGACCAAGCCCGAGGGCACAGGTAGCACCCTGTTCTAGCCCGCGGCATGCCGATGGAACCCATTTCCTCAGAAATCCAACACTTCGACTATCGCCTTCGGTCCGAGTGCATCGCACAGCACCCTGCGAAGCCCCGTGATTCGGCAAAGCTGCTCGATGCAAGAGATCTTCGGGCCCCGAGGGATCGGGTGATGGCTGATCTTCCGACGTTGTTGAGCGCCGGCGATGTGCTGGTGGTCAACAACACGCGGGTCCGACGAGCTCGCTTGCGCCTCCACAAAGAAACCGGAGGAGCAGCCGAGGTGCTGCTCGTAGCGCCCACCGGTGACCCATCGGTGTGGACCGCGTTGGTGAAACCCGGTCGCCGACTGCCACCTGGGACCGTGCTGTACGACAACGGCGATCCACTGATCGAAGTCGTGGGTGTGCGCCAGACCGGTGACCGATTGGTGCGTGTGCTCGATCGTGATCGGTCCGACCACGTCGGGGTGCTTCCGCTACCTCCGTACATCCGCGTTGAGCCCGAAGATCCAGATCGGTATCAAACCGTGTACGCCGAACGCCCCGGCTCGGTGGCCGCGCCGACCGCCGGTCTCCATTTCACCCCTGATCTGCTCCAGCGATGCCAAAACGCAGGAGCGACGATCGTAGCTGTCGACCTCGAGGTCGGGTTGGGAACCTTCGCCCCTGTGACCGCAGACCGGCTGGACGACCACGTGATGCACACCGAGACCTACACCGTGTCTGAATCCGCATGGTCCCAGATCGGTGCCGCCCGGCGGGTGGTTGCAGTCGGAACCACCGTGGTCCGAACCCTCGAGACCGTGGCCAAGACCGGTCAGCTGGCGGGGGCAACCGACATCTTCATTCGACCTGGCTTTGACTGGCAGGTGGTCGACACCGTGCTCACCAACTTCCACATGCCGCGGTCCACCCTGCTGGTGCTGGTCGAAGCACTGATCGGCGACGGATGGCGATCCCTCTACTCCGATGCCCTGAACAGGGGGTATCGGGTTGGATCGTTTGGTGACGCAATGCTGCTGAAGCGGACCCCGTCGACCGGAGTTGGGTAGTCTCACCCAAGGTCTCAAGTTGCTCTTCGGCGAATGCCGATCACCTGTGGTAGCGGTTTCTCACTATCAGTAGGGTTCTTTCTTCATGTCGACACCGGAGGCAACATCTCACAATCTGTGGCGTGTGATCTTGATCGGGCTTGCGCTCGTCACCGCCAGTGTCTCGTTGGTCGGAATCCAGCCGGTTGCAGCCGATGACGTGAACGACCCCATCGAGTCGGTGTTGTGCGAAGAGCCGGGTGAGATCACCGTGCGGCTGTATCGGTTGTTCTTCGGCCGAGTACCCGATCAGGCCGGGCTCAAGTACTGGAGCGACATCTATGCCGAGACCCGGGATCCGTTCGCAATTGCACGCTGGATGTCCGACGGGCCTGAGTACCAGAGCCTCTGGGCGGGAGCCAGCGACGAGCAGTTCGTGGAAGGTCTCCTGTACCAGAACCTGCTGAGCCGCCCATCCGACGATGCCGGCTTCAACTACTGGCTTTCATTCCTCAAAGGCACCGCCAGCGTCCCAGCTATTCCCCGTGAGGAGATGGCGGTCTACTGGGTGACCCAACCCGAACTGACTCGCAAACATCCTGTGACCGAACCGTCCCAGTGCGGGCTTCTCGATCAGGTTCAGAACATTCCGGGGGGTCGGGCTCTCGAAATCGACTACCTCACAACCGACCTCAAGGCATCCTCGCGCCGCTGCAGTGTGGTTTCGATCAACGCCAACTGGGTTCATCGTGACGGTCCAGTTCCCTTCAGTGAGCACATTGGATTCGCCAACATCGACGGTGACAACGTCCCTTCACGCAACAACGTGGGCGATGACAACAGCCGAGGGATCTTCGGCTCCCGTCGCATCGGCCAAGGTGGTGAGGTCTCCAACTTCAACGCCAAGTTCGACGAAAGCGTCGGTTACATCAACATTCTGTCCAACCTGGTCCAGAAGGACGAGAGCATGTTGCAGCTGCACGCCAACTACTGGGACGAAAACCCCAGCACGGATTGGTACGACCCTGCCAAGTGGGGCGGCAAGGAAGAGGGCTGGGACTGGGCCGTGGGCGGTATCTCCATGGTCGTCGACGGTGACTACAACGTGGATACAGCCGGCCAGGACTACACGTTCAACACGACCCGGCACTCCTTCGCTGCCTTCAAAGCTCCCTCGACCGTCATGATCGGCTCGACCACAACCATGACGGCGCACCAGCTCGTGCAGTGGCTCGACGGACAGGGCTACAAGGACATCATGAAGATGGACGGCGGCAGTTCGGTCGAGTTCAACGAGAGCCTCGACGCCACGGTTGCCGGAACAGCTCGACCGCTTCCGGTGTGGCTGGGCGTGGGCTGCTGACCACGCATTGGCCGTTCCTCAGACCGGTCGCTCACTCCAGCTGAGGTGCACCTGGCTCCGGAGCTCTTGGAATGTACCGGCCGCTATTGCTGATCTCATGCGCAGCGTCAGGTCGGCGAGCCATGCAAGATTGTGCAGCGTAATGATGCGTCCCGCCGTCGGCTCGCCCGCCTTGAGGAGATGCCGGATGTACCCGCGCGAATACCGAGAGCTGAGCGGATGGTCGAACGTTGGATCGATTGGCTGATCGTCTCGTTCGAATTCGGCCCGTTTCAGGTTGAGGCGACCGGACCACGTGAGGGCCGTCCCATGCCTCGCCAGTCGGGTTGGCAGCACGCAGTCGAACATGTCGATCCC
>JBLYYW010000312.1:0-3235 GCA_048550155.1 Acidimicrobiales bacterium
AAGCCCACATTCGGTGAACGGCTGGTTTGGGCAGACGGCGACGGAGCCGGCTTGACGTCCCATTTGTTCAAGGGTGCCCGCCTCACCGGTCTGAACTGCTGGGAGAACTGGATGCCGCTGGCTCGCGCCGCAATGTATGCCCACGGTTCCCAGATCCACGTGGCGACCTGGCCCGGCAGTACTTCACTCACCGAAGACATCACTCGTTTCGTAGCCAGGGAAGGCCGGGTGTTCGTTGTGAGCGTGGGCGCCGTCTATCGAGCCGAACACATCCCCGCCGACTTCCCACTGCGTGACGAGCTGTTGGCGCACGGTTCTCGGTACTACAACGGCGGCACCATGGTCGCAGGTCCCGATGGCAAGGTGATCGCCGGTCCCCTTCGACACGAGCAAGAGATCCTTGTCGTGGATCTGGACCTCGACCTGGTCCGGAGGCACCGTCAGAACTTCGATCCAGCCGGTCACTATTCACGACCCGATGTCCTTGACCTCCAGGTCGACCGTTCTCGACGCGACGGATGACCCCCGAACGTCGCGTGGGGCAGGTTCGCCGTTACTAGAAGAAGGTTCGAATCCCCAGCCCCAAGCCGGCGATGGTGATCGCAGCTATCACGAGATAGTCGAAGACGTGGGTGCTGAGTCGAACTCGTAGTCGGCTCGCGAGTGGCACTGTGGCCAGCGCTGGGACGCAGCCCAGTATCGATGCCGTCCAGAGACCGGTGAGCTCTCCGGTCCCAACGAGAATCACGAACTGTGTGGTGCCCGAGATCAGGAACAGCAGCGTGAGGGAGAGCACGTGAGCTCCGCGGTCGAGGCGGTAGCTGTGAATCCAGCTGCCCAGGATGGGACCGGATATCCCGATGGCGCCTTGGAAGAGTCCGCCGACAAGTCCGACACCGGGCGCGAACTTTCTTGACAGATCGGCGCTCACGGCAACCTCGGGCCGAGTGAGAAAGGCCACCACATATCCAATGACCGAGATGAGCAACAGGATGACCAGCGGTTCTTCGGAGACCGAGATGAACAGCACGCTTCCAACCGCTGCACCGATCAGGCTCGCAGCAGCCAGCACGGGAAGATCTCGCGTCTGTGGCAACCATCGACGTTCTTGAACTGCCAGCGCAGCATTCATTGCGAAATTGGGAAGAGAGACGACGACTACCGCAGTCTCGATACCGACGAAGAACGACATCACCGGGATTGCTATGGCGGGCAGACCCATCCCCGTCAGCGATTTGAGTCCCGAACCGGCCACGATGGCGATCAGCACGATCGCCAGGTCCCCTCCACTCACCGTGGAACCGTAGCCCGGCGGTCTCCTAGGTCGCAGACTCACCCGGGTACTAGATTTGACCAATGACCGAGTTTTTCAGCGACGTGACCGCCCCGATCGCCTATGAGGGACCCACCTCGCACAACCCGCTGGCGTTTCGCTGGTATGACAGGAATCGGGTGGTGATGGGAAAGACAATGGAGGAGCACCTGCGTTTCGCGGTCTGCTACTGGCACTCGTTCAACTGGCCCGGCAACGACGTCTTCGGCGAGGGCACCTTCGACCGACCCTGGCTCGACGGATCCATGGACCCGCTCGACGCTGCCCGGATGAAGATGGATGCGGCATTCGAGTTCTTCTCCAAACTCGGCGTCCCGTTCTTCAGCTTTCACGATCGCGATATCGCTCCGGAAGGCGACACGTTTGCTGAGAGCTGCTCAAACCTCGACGCCATGATCGATTACGCCGCCGAACACATGGACCGCACCGGAATCGGAGTCCTGTGGGGAACGGCCCAATTGTTCTGGCAGCCCCGGTACGCGGCCGGTGCAGCGACAAATCCGAACCCCGAGGTGTTCATGCACGCAGCTGCGCAGGTGAAGCACTGCCTCGATGCCACCGCCCGGCTGAACGGTGAGAACTATGTGCTTTGGGGTGGACGAGAGGGATACGAGACCCTGCTGAACACTCGACTGGAGCAGGAACTCGATCAGCTGGGACGGTTCCTCAACATGGTGGTCGAGTACAAACACAAGATCGGGTTCGAGGGTGCGATTCTCATCGAACCAAAACCCCAGGAGCCAACCAAACACCAGTACGACCATGACACTGCGACCGTCTATGGCTTCCTGAAACGCTACGGGCTCGAGGACGAGATCAAGGTGAACATCGAGGTCAACCACGCAACCCTGAGCGGCCACGATTTCAATCACGAAATCGCTCAGGCCGCTGCGTGCGGGATCTTCGGCAGTGTCGATGCCAACCGGGGCGACGATCGCCTGGGTTGGGACACCGACCAGTTCCCCAACAGCGTCGATCAGATGAGCCTCGGGGTCTACGAGATCCTTCGGGCCGGAGGTTTCAGTACTGGTGGTTTCATGTTCGACACCAAACTGCGTCGCCAGAGCTTGGCCCGTGACGATCTTTTCCACGGACACATCGGTGCGATGGACGTGCTGGCCAAGTCACTCCTGGTCGCAGCTAAGCTCGTCGAAGACGGTGAACTCGAAGAGCTCGTCGAACAGCGCTATGCCGGCTGGGACGACGTCACCGGTCGGCGACTGCTGAGCGGAGAAATCGGGCTCGCCGACTGTCACACCGAGGTGCTGGCCCGAAACATCGACCCAGCGCCCGCCAGTGGTCGCCAAGAAGCGATCGAGAACCTCATCAACCGCACGATCGACCGGGTTGCCTAGAAGTCCCCGGGCATCTCACATCTGATTGACGTAGGCAGCGATCCGGCTGCACGCCTCGGTCAAGTCATCATCGCTGATGGTGAAGCTGATCCGAACCCACCCGTCGCAGGAGTCCCCGAACGCTCCTGCATCGAGCACTGAAACGCCGGTCGCATCGTACAGGTCTCTGACAAATCCGCTGCTGCTGCCGGGCACCGCCGAGACGTCGACCATGAGGTACATGCCTGCCTCGGGAACCAGCACCTTCAGCTCCGGGGCGGCGCTCAGTATCTCTGCACAGAGGTCACGCCGCCGCCGGTAGGTCTCCTTCATCGACAAATACGCATTGCGGTGCTCGGTCAGCGCCGTCAGCGCTGCGGCTTGGACGAAACCCGGCAAGCCATAATTGACGTTGATCTGTAGGGCATCGAAGTGTTTCATCAATTCCTCGGGCCCCACAGCCCATCCCACCCGCCAGCCGGTCATCGCATGAGACTTGGAAAGGCTGCTGACGGTCACCGTGCGGTCGAACATCCCGGGAATGGCAGCGATCGAACGGTGCTCTCCC
>JBLYYW010000313.1:0-2600 GCA_048550155.1 Acidimicrobiales bacterium
CCCAATACCGGACTACCCACCTTAAGTCGCTACCTGACGATGACTTCGAGCTACTTTTTGTAGCCTGCTTTCTCCATACGTCAGCGCAAACCCATGAGGACACTACCGTCCAGACCTGTTTTGATTCTGATCGCCCGGGGTCGCGATGGTGCGGGCCGAGGTTGGCTCCCGTGCCCAGGCGTTGGGGTTGGCGGCGGCCACCTCGCTGGCCCGTGACCAGAGCTCGGCTGTCGCGGCCAGATATTCGGATGGGTTCAGTCGCATACGATGGCGCAATGCGCTGGCCGCCATCGCGTAGAAGTTCACTGCTTCCACTCCCCACGCCTTCCAGTCGGCGTCCTCCCAGAATTCGGTGTCGGTGCCGAACTCGAAGTCGGGGATCGCTCCGTTGGCTTCGCTCAGGTAGGGCGAGCGGCGCCCGGCCCGCTTGTGTCGGCGGCGGGTACGCATCGTTTCGGCTGAGCAGATGAGAACCGCATCTACCGAGCCCTCCAACAGGTCGAGGCAGGTCCGATTCACCAGGTCGTAGGTTTCGTTTCCGCTCAGCTGGGTGATGCCGGTTGCCGAGGGTGACAAACCGACCCGTTCGGCGACCAAGGTCCCTGGGTCCGAATATGGCCACACCCCTTTGACCACCCGAACCTGATCGATCCCGAGGTTGGGCGCAAGTGCCCGTTCGGCGACCTCGGACATCATGGAGATCGGTTCGCTGTCGCCGTCGCACCCGTTCAGCTGGGCGGCGCCGACGATGACCGGGGTTCGGGGATCCACGTCGACATCGTATGGCGAACGTGTTGATCGTTTCGAAAGCCGAACCGAGCCTGCCCTAAGCTGCCGAAACAATTGATTGGTTCAACGCCGACCGAGGAGCCTGAAGGAGTTGCCCACGTGAAAACCGATGCAGTCTGGGCCGGAGTCCCCGGGCGCAGGGAGACGTTCTACTGATGCGCCCGATTCAATCCAAGATCGACACCGGCTCGGCCGACTTCGCCGCCAACGATGCCGCCTATCGAGAATTGGTGGGCACACTCAACGAACGAATGAACTGGGCCATCAGCGGGGGAGAGGGCCGCCAACGAAGCATCGAACGGCACCTGGATCGAGGCAAGGTCATGGTGCGAGATCGCATCGACCTCGTGATCGACCACGAAACCCCCTTCCTCGAATTCTCCACCCTCTCCGGATACGGACAGTACGACGACGCCGCACCGGGAGGAGGCATCGTGACCGGTATCGGGGTAGTGCACGGTGTTCCCTACGTGTTCATCGCCAACGACGCAACGGTGAAAGGTGGTTCGCTCACGCCGATCGCCATCAAGAAACACGTTCGTGCCCAACAGATTGCCGATGAGAACGACCTCGGAGTGATCTACCTGGTGGACTCCGGGGGAGCCTTCCTGCCGCTCCAGGACGAGATCTTTCCCGACAAAGACCACTTCGGCGGGTCCTTCTATCGTCAGGCTCGGCTGTCGGCCCGCGGTCTGCCACAGATCTCGGTCGTCCTGGGCGGGTGCACGGCCGGCGGGGCCTACGTCCCAGCCCTGTCCGACGAAGTGATCATGGTGGAGGGGATCGGTCGGATCTTCCTTGGCGGCCCACCGATCGTCAAGGCCGCGCTGGGAGAGGTCATCGCTCCCGATGACCTGGGCGGAGCCGAACTCCACACCCAGATCAGTGGCGTCAGTGACTACATGGCCAACGATGAGCACGAGGCGTACGGTCGGCTTCGGGAGATTTGTCAGACCACCAACCAACGGTCGATCGAGAGTCGGCAGGGTTGGATCGACTGGGTCGGACCCCGGGAGCCTCACTATGCACCGGAGGAGATCTACGGAATCATCAGCGCTGATGACCGGATTCCCTGGGACAGCACCGAAATCATCGCACGATTGGTCGACGGCTCCGAGTTCTCACCGTTCAAACCAGAGTGGGGCACATCGATCGTCACCGGGTTCTCCAGGGTCTGGGGCCACCTGGTCGGCGTCATCGCCAACAACGGGATCATCTTCCCCGAGTCCGCCCTGAAAGCAACCCACTTCATAGAGCTCTGCGAACAGCGCAGGATCCCGCTGCTCTTCCTCCAGAACACCACCGGCTATATGGTCGGCCGGGACTCCGAAATGGCCGGTATCGCCAAACATGGGGCAAAAATGGTCGCCGCGGTGGCCAACGCCACCGTCCCAAAGTTCACCGTTCTGATCGGCGGCTCGTACGGCGCCGGCAACTACGGGATGTGTGGCCGGGGCTTCCAGCCCCGTTTCCTGTTCGCGTGGCCAAACTCACGGATCGCAACGATGGCACCCAACACCGCCGAAACGGTTCTCAGCGACATACGGCTCGGCGGAATGAAAGGAGCCGAGACCACCGAAGAAGAGATCGCAGCGATCAAGGCCGAAATCCGAGGTCAATTCGAGACCCAATCCGACCCGTACCACGCCACCTCGCGACTGTGGGACGACGGTCTGATCGATCCGGTGCACACCCGGGACGCTCTGGGCCTCTGTCTCGCGCTCGCAGCCCGCCAGGACGTGCCCGCTCCTGGGCCCGGCCTCGTCTACCGGATGTAATCGACATGAAAATTCTCATCGCCAACCGAGGCG
>JBLYYW010000314.1:0-8054 GCA_048550155.1 Acidimicrobiales bacterium
ACTGCGGCGAGACCGTCTTCTGGAGTCGATCACGGGCCGAACTCTGGCCCAAGGGGGCGACGTCGGGGAATACCCAACGGATCGTGTCGATCGATCTCGACTGCGATGGTGACACGCTGCTGCTCAAAGTGGTTCCCGCTGGGCCTTCGTGTCACACCGGCGCTGAGTCGTGTTTCCACAACCCGCTTCCCGGTTTCACCGGGGGTACTGATCACACCGGAGCGGAGGTCTGATGGGTCTGATCGTCGATCTGGATCGGCAGAGCTTCGCCGAATTGGCCCGTCAACACCGGGCGATTCCGGTTCGAGCCGAGTTGCTGGCTGATATGGCCACCCCGATCAGCGGGTTTCTTCGCTGTGTGGGTAGCGACCCCGGCTTCCTGCTGGAGTCAGCCGAACACGGGGAACGCTGGAGCCGGTACTCCTTCGTCGGTCGACGGCCTGCGGCAACCTTGATCGCCCGGGGCAACGAGGTGGACGTCCGTGGCTCCCTGCCAGTCCCCGGATTGCCGACCGACCGGGGCATCCTCGCTGCCGTCGATCACCTCGTCTCCAACCTCACCTCACCGGTCAACCCCGATGACCCGCCGCTGGGTGCCGGTCTCGTAGGCTTCTTCGGCTACGACGTCGTCCGCGAAATCGAGCGGTTGCCCAATCCTCCCGCTGACGACAAGGGATTCCCCGATGCGGTGGTCGATGTCGTCGGAGATATTGCAGCGTACGACCATTGGCGTCAGCGGGTTCTGCTCGCGTCGGTGGCCATCCTCCCGGAGGATCCCACGGCTGAGGAGGTGGACGCGGCGTACGACGATGCTCTCGAACGGTTGCATGCCCTCGCCGCAGACGGCGCACGCCCCGTCGATGAGCCGATGGTGCAGCTGCTTGGTGAGCAACCGTCGCCGGACGTCGCATCGTCCTTGGGGTCGGGGTTGTACCAGGCTGCGGTCAAGGCGGCCAAGGAGTACATCGTCGCGGGCGACATCTTCCAGGTTGTGCTGTCCCAACGGTTCGACTTCCCGCTGGAAGCGGACGATACCGACGTCTACCGCGTGCTCCGTCAGATCAACCCCAGCCCCTACATGTACTTGCTGCGCAATCCCGAGTTGAGCCTCGTCGGCTGCTCACCCGAGCCACTGGTCCAGGTTCAGCAGCGCCGCGTCACGTCACGGCCGATTGCCGGCACCCGATTCCGCGGTCGAGATGATGCCCACGACCGTCGATTGGCGGCGGAGCTGTCCGAGGATCCCAAGGAACTGGCCGAGCACGTGATGTTGGTCGACTTGGCTCGAAACGATCTTGGTCGGGTGGTTCAGTTCGGATCATTGGAGGTCACCGAGATGATGACCCTGGAGAAGTACAGCCACGTGATGCATCTCACAAGCCAGGTCGAGGGTGACCTTCGGCCCGATGCGTCGGTTGTCGATGTGTTGCGGGCAACGTTGCCAGCGGGCACGGTGTCGGGCGCACCGAAGGTGCGAGCCATGGAAATCATCGACGAACTCGAACCTCTTCGTCGCGGTCCCTACGCCGGAGTGGTCGGCTACTTCGGCTTCAACGGCACGCTCGACACCGCCATCACCATTCGGACGATGGTGTGTTCGGACGGCATGGCCTCGGTGCAGGCCGGCGCTGGCGTGGTCGCGGACTCTGACCCTGAACTCGAAGATTTGGAGTGCCAGAACAAGGCCAGGGCCTTGCTGGCATCAGTGGCAGCTGCAAACCATATGCGCAGATCCCGCGTGGCTCAGAAGGATTCCTGACTCTCACACTCGGCGCTCGGGTTACTCCTCGGCTGACACCAGCGGCGCCTCTGGCACGGTGGTGGGAGGCGGCTCGGATGTCTCCTCGACTGTCGGCCAATGGACCCTGATCTCATCCCACAAGCGGTCAGCTACCCAGCGGCTACCTACCTCGGTGATGTGCACTCCGTCAGGTTGGCGGGCCAACTGTCGCTCACCATCGGGATCGTCCACGAACCTGCCGTAGTTGCCCTCGTCGTCCACCAACAAATCATCGATGTCCACCACCGAAACCCATGGTCGAACTTCTGCTTGGGAGGTGACGATCTCGTTGATCTGATTGGAGATGACTTCCCGCCGTTCCTGACCCATCGGTGGGAGGAGCACCCAGATCAGCCTGGTGTCGGCGTATGCGGTGACGTCCATCATGAGACCGACCCGACGGCGGTACTCCTCAAGCCATTCTGGTGTGGAGACCTCGAGAACCGATGATTGCAGTCGCATCGCCTGGTCGTCGTTGCCACCCACCATGTACACGATCGCTTCCGGTGGCTCGTCCTGTGAAATCACCTCGGAGAGCCAGGCGGGCCAGTCGAAATAGTCGGGCCGGGCCAAGCCGGTAGAGATGTGATAGTCGATGTCGATGGCGGTGCGATCCGGTGGCGCGATCCGGTACGCGATGTGGGCCGCCATGAACTGGCCGAGGCTGTCGCCCCCGAGCCAGATCCGCAATGGCTCGTCCTCTGTGATCGTTCGGAGGGCGGGCGGTTCGGGTTCGGGCGGCGGTTCATTGGGCGCGACATTGTCCGATTCGGGGGATTCATCTATCACCGGCAGCTCTGGAACGGTGTCGCTGGCCGGGACATCAGTCCCGGGGGAGGTCTCGGTATCAACGGGCAAAAGTGGAGCGATGTCGGAGCTCGCAGAGATGTCGTCTCGGACCAGCTCTCCCAAGACCACAACCTCGGTCCGATCTCGGACACCTGGTCGGTCCTCGTAAGTGACCACCGAGCGGATCCAGTCACCGGGTCGGTCGAGGTAGAGGGTGTGGCTGGCTTCGTCGACAACGAGCGCTGCGTTGAGCCACCGATCCCGTTCGGGACCGAACTCCATTCGTTCCGCGATGTCGACCAGGCTGGCCGAACTCAGAAACGTGGCCAGTGCCAGAAAGAAGAGCGTTCCGAGCAGCGTGCGGAACGAGTCGAATCGATACGTCGTGGTCTCGGGTTCTGGCGCCGGTCGACGGGCCGTCGCAGGCGGGTCTGGGGAGTAGTTTCGCTCCACGAATACGGATCGCATCAGAACTGGAAGTAGATGAAGGGCTGAACCCCAGGGGGGCTCACGGCGGTTATGACAAGCACCCAGCATGCCAGCGCAGCCGCCTGGGCGAGCGGATCCCATCGGGCGAAACGTTCCAGCAGCGTCCGGGCGTGTCCGAACGGTTGAATCTGGATCAAGAGAGCGGCAACGATCATTCCCCACGCCACCCAATTGATGTTCTCCAGCCCCCGTTCGGCGGTGAAGAGACCCCTGAAGACCTCTTGGGCGTGTCCGAACGTCGGGGCCCGAAACAACACCCATGCGATACAGACCACGTGGAATGTGAGCGCCCACCGAAGGATTGGGTGGAAGTTGAAGCCGCCTCTGAGCCGCTCGAGCATCAACCATCCGCCGTGGACTGCACCCCAGACGACGAAGTTCCACTGGGCGCCGTGCCACAGACCACCGAGCAGCATCGTGAGAAACAGGTTCCGGTAGGTGAGGAGTTTGCCGCCTCGGCTGCCGCCCAACGGGATGTACAAGTAGTCACGTAGCCAACGCGAGAGCGTCATGTGCCATCGCCGCCAGAACTCAGTGATCGATAATGATCGATAGGGGGCGTCGAAGTTCTTGGGGAAGTCGAAACCGAGAAGGAGCGCAATGCCGATCGCGATGTCGGTGTAGCCGCTGAAGTCAGCGTAGATCTGGATCGCATACGCATAGAACGCGGTGATGAGATCGAGTTGTGAAGCTCGGTTCGGAGCGTCGAAGACCGGATCGACAACCGATTGGGCGAGGTAGTTGGCGACGACGACCTTTTTGAAGAGCCCCTGGCCGATCAGCCACGCCGCCTCTCCCGAGGCAACGGTGGGTCTGATCGACCGGCGCGCCAATTGAGGCAGGAACTCGGTGGCGCGCACGATTGGTCCGGCCACGAGTTGGGGAAAGAACGAGAGGTAGAGACCCACGTCCACCAGGCCATGAGCGGGCAGTTGGCGGCGATGAACGTCGACAAGGTAGCTGATCCCCTGGAAGGTGAAGAACGATATTCCAATCGGCAACAGAATGGCGATGGCCGGGCCGTGGGCGCCGATGAGCGAGGTCACTGACTCGCTGAAGAAAAGGAAGTACTTGAAGAAGGCCAGTACCGCGAGGTTGACCGCAACACCGATACCGACGAGCTCGCGGGGTCGTTTCGGGTTGGCGTCGATCGCCGTAGCCACTGCCCAGTTGAAGATGATCGAGCCGGCGAGCAAGACCGTCAAGCGCTTGTCGAACCAGCCGTAGAACACGAACGAGGCCACGATCATGAACGGTTTCCACAGCAGCATGGAGCGTCGGACGACGGCGTGGCCGAGCGTCACGAACAGAAAGAACACTCCAAACGTGAAAGTGGGAAAAAGCATTGCCTTCGACCATTCAGGGAAATCCGGCGGCCCGGAGCATACTGGCACACGTGTCCCCTTGGAGATCGCTAACGCCGCCTATTCCTGAGCCGTTCACCGTGATTGAGCGCAGCCGACTCGATGTTGTCACGGTGACAGGAGCGCAGGCCGAGTCCTATCTCCAGGGCCAGATGTCGCAGAACGTTGTGACCATGAGCGTGGGCGATTGTCGTCGTTCTCTCCTGCTTCAGCCTCAGGGTCACCTTGTGGCCTGGCTTCGGGTGGTCCGTACCGGTCCCGAGGCGTTCGCATTGATCGCCGACCCCGGCGCAGGAGCGACGATTCTGGCTCGCCTCGAGCGATTCCTGCTCGGAACCAAGGCGACTCTTGCCCTGGAGTCTGTCGATGTCGTAGCTGTCAGGGCCTCCGAGAACGAGGGCCTTCCGTCAGGAAACGCGATCGAGGACGGTCGGCTCTCTGTTGTCCCGCTGGTCTGGCCCGACCTCCACGGTGTTGATCTGTTCGGTGCGGCCGCTGAACCGCTCGCTGGTGAAGAGACCGGCCAGGGATTGCTCGAAGGTTTACGGATCGGCGCTGGGATCCCGTTGTATGGCGCGGACTACGACGACAAGACAGTACCGGCTGCGCTGGGCGTCGTCGATCTGTCAACCGACTTCACCAAGGGCTGCTATACCGGTCAGGAACTCGTGGCCCGGATGGACAGTCGGGGCAACAACAGCCCTCGACAGCTCCGGGTTGTCTCCGCACCCGGCAGCCGCCCGGCTGTCGGCACCGAGGGGTTGCTGGATGGCGAAGCGGTTGCAGTACTCACCAGCGTGACAGCCGTGGGAGAGGGCTGGGTTGCGTTGGCGTCAGTGAAGCGCTCGGCATTGGATGCAGAAACCGTCCTCGTGGAAGGTGCGGAGGCGGTTCTGTCCCGTCCCCTCAGCCAGAGCGGTGCCGTGGGCTAGTGGTCTAGCTGGCGGCGCCGCCGGCTTCGACCAGCGCATGCACCGCGGCTGCTGGGTCGCCGCTCGTAACCAACGATTCGCCAACCAGGATTGCGTTGTACCCCGCAGCTGCGAGAGCTGCTGCGTCTTCGGGCCCTCGAATCCCGCTCTCGGCCACGGCCACTGCGTCGGCCGGAATCGCTTGCCTGACCCGGATCGCTCGAGTGGTGTCGACTTCGAAGCTGACCAGGTCTCGCTGGTTCACACCGATCAGTGTTGCGCCGATGGCGGTCGCCCGCTGGACTTCCGCTTCGTCGTGGGTCTCGATCAGTGCATCGAGGCCCAGGTCTTGCGCCAACTGAGCCAACTCGGCCAGTTCCTCGTCGTTGAGGGCGGCGACGATCAGCAGGACACAATCGGCACCCATCAGCCGAGCGTCCAGCACATCGCGTCGATCGACCGTGAAGTCCTTGCGGATGACGGGAAGCGTCACCACTTTCCGTGCGAGCACGAGGTCGAGGATGGAGCCGCCAAAATGGTCGGCGTCGGTGAGCACCGAGAGTGCGGCGGCACCCCCGGCTTGATACTCCAAGGCCAACCGGTCAGGTTCGAGGTCGGCGAAGAGATCTCCGCGGGATGGGCTGCGGCGTTTGATTTCGCTGATGACCGACAGCCCCGGGTTTCGCAACGCGTCGGCAAACCCTCGCGGCATTGAGTCGACAGGATCCGCAGCCACCTTCGAAGCTATGGCCTCGTGCAACCACGCCTCGCTCCGCTCGTCGGCTGCCGCCCGGGCTCGATGAAATTCGAGAATCTTGTCGAGATAGGTGGCGGTCACACCAAGAATCGTACGCGACGGCGTCGCCCAACCCTTCTAGGCTGATGGGACGGAGTTGCAACGAGGAGCAAGACGGTGTTCATCAAAATCTGCGGAATGACCAACGCCGACGACGCTTTGCTTGCCGCAGGCCTGGGTGCGGACGCTGTCGGTTTCATCTTCGCCCCCTCGCCCCGTCAGGTGACACCGGGCCGGGTTCGCTCGATTATCGAACGTCTTCCCGGATCGGTGCTGACCGTCGGTGTTTTCCGCAACGAAGCCAAAGAACGTGTGGTCGATATCACCAACCGGACCGGCATTCGGGCGGTGCAACTCCACGGGAACGAGAGCCCAGAAGAAACCCAATGGATCAACGAACGAGTACCCAGCGTCATTCGTGCCGTTCCGGCCGGGTCCAGAGCCATGGTCGAGCACGAGGCGTTCGGCAAGGTCCGCTTTCTCATCGATGCTGCTCAACCGGGATCAGGTGAAACCTTCGACTGGGACATCCTTCGGCAGAATCGGATCGATCGCGACTTCATTCTTGCCGGTGGACTGAATCCAGACAACGTCGTGGAAGCCATCCAGACAGTGCGGCCGTGGGGGATCGATGTTGCCTCCGGAGTGGAGAAACGGCCGGGAATCAAGGATGCCACCAAGGTGAATCACTTCATCGTCAACGCCCGATCGGTCGAGGAGCATCACGTGAATCATGCCTTGGCCGATCCGTGGGACGAACCGGTGGTCTGAGCTCAACCGAACGTGAACGTGACGGATCCGGTGGCGAGAAGAGAGCCCGTTCCGTTCTTGCCGCTGTAGGCCTTTGCGACCGCGGTGTAGGTTCCGGGGAGGGCGGGACGACCGCCGAGGTTGTTGCCGTTGTTGCCGAACAGGGTCCACCTGGCGCTGCCCTCGATTTTGCTCGAGTTGATCGGGCCCGAAACGCTGAATCGGACGCTGCGGGTGCCCACAGGAGCGAACGCCTCGACCGTGAAGGTTTCGATCTCGCCGCCGTCGAAGCCAGCTCCGTTGGCGGCGTTGAGTACCGCCAGGCCCATCGCCACGGGCTCGGGAACCGTGGTTGTCGTCGGCTCGGTGGTCGTGGGTGCGGTCGTGGTCGTTGTCGGCTCGGTGGTTGTCGTGGTCGTGGTCGTTGTCGGCTCGGTGGTTGTCGTGGTCGTGGGTGCGGTCGTTGTCGGCTCGGTGGTTGTGGTGGTTGGACGCTCGAGCTCCTTCGAGCTGCACGTCCACTGCTTGGGTTTCAGCTCAGCGCAGTCGACCCGCGTGTAGCCTTTGCACTGCTTGGCAAAACCCCGGCGCGCTCTGGCGAGCGTCTTCCAGGGGCCCGAGCTGCAGTCGGCGGGCACCGTGGTTGTCGGCTTGGTGGTGGGCGGTTTGGTGGTCGGTGGTTTGGTTGTGGGTGGTTTGGTTGTGGGTGGTTTGGTGGTCGGCGGTTTGGTTGTGGGAGCCGACGTTGTTGGAGGAGCCGTTGTCGGTGGCCGGGTGCTGGGCGCTGCCACAGGCTGTACGGCGCTGGTCGATGGTGTCGTTTCCGCAACGGTGGGCGCGACGGTGATGGCCGATGAAACTGCCCTTGCAGAACTGGGCGGTCGTGTTGTTGAAGTTGTCTCGGGCTGCGCGCTGACTGTGGACGTGGTTCGGGCGGTAGTGCTTGTGATCAATGCCATTGGCTCGGGTGGTGCCAGCGCATCGATCACATCGGCTCCTCGAGCTTCGAGCGCGAGCGGCACGACAACCGTGAGCGAGGCGATGAGGATGTACACCAGCGCGCTGAGATGACCGCGGAAGAACTGATCGGTTTGCTTTTCCATAGGAGCTCCCACGCCTGCGCCTTAGGAAAGGCTAGACGCGCCGGATCTCGGCCTCTGATGGGGATTTCTGCC
>JBLYYW010000315.1:0-9040 GCA_048550155.1 Acidimicrobiales bacterium
GCCGACGACGATGGCGATACGGGTCGAGTCGCGGTCGGAGATCTCGTTCCATACCAGCCAACAGCTGGCCAGGACCAGCCCGCAGAAGGCTGCTGCGGTGAGTTCGGAATGCTCCTCCAGGGCGGTCTTCATTGGGCCACGCAGCACCACAAATGCGGTTGCCGCTCCGGCTCCGAGTGGGATCAGAAACATCCAGTCGATGTGTTTGAGGGATTCGAAGCCGCCCTTCACATCGCCGGTGACGAACTGCTTGAGCGCGTGAGCGCCGGCGCGGATTTGGGTGACGAAGTTGCGGTAGATCCCCAGGATCAGCGCAACTGTTCCACCTGAGACTCCCGGAACGATGTCGGCCGAGCCCATGAAGAAGCCGCGGAAGAACTGCAACAATGGCGCGGGGATCACAACGGGCGAGGGTACAGCCCCCGAACCCTGCAGTGAGTGAGCCCTGCGACCCTATCTTGGCCATTCGTCGGCGCTGATGCGCCTTCGTCAGTCACAGGGTTGCTCGCTGACGCTCACACTCCCTCGGGCAGTGCGAAGGCACTCAGCGCTGTCCGGCCAGCTTTCGGTTGTAGACCTTGGACTTGATGTAGTCACGGTTCATGAACGCGATGAAGTCTTGGCTGATGCTCTTGGGGCAGGCCTCGGTGCATTCACCGTGGTTGGTGCACGACCCGAAGAAGTCCTCCATGGTCTCCACCATCGCTTCGGTCCGCCTGTAACGCTCGGTCTGGCCCTGGGGCAGAGCGTTCAGATGCCACAGTTTCGCGGCGGTGAAGAGCTGACCGGCGGAGTTGGGGCAGGCAGCAACACATGCACCGCAGCCGATGCAGGCCGCGGCGTCCATCGAGGACTCTGCCACCTCTTTGGGCACCAGGATCTCGTTGGCGTCGCGGGCGTTGCCGGTGGACGCACTGATGTAGCCTCCAGCCTCGATGACACGGTCCAGCGCAGACCGATCGACAACGAGGTCACGCACGACCGGGAAGGCGGCGGCTCGCCACGGTTCGATCTCGATCATGTCGCCGTCACTGAACTTGCGCATGTGGAGCTGACAGACGGCGGTCGCCCGTTCCTGACCGTGGGCCTGGCCGTTGACCATCATGCCGCAGGTCCCGCAGATACCTTCGCGGCAGTCATGGGGGAACTCGATCGGGATCTGATCGTTCTCGATGAGACGCTCGTTCAGCATGTCGAGCATCTCCAGGAAACTGGCGTCGATGGGAACGCCGGGGGCGTCGTATTCGGCGAACCCGCCGGTGTCGTTGGGTCCGGCCTGGCGCCATACGCGTAGTTTGAGGTTCAGGGTCTCGCTCATTGTTGCCTTCTTGGGATGACTACTTGTAGCTACGGGTGGACGGGATCACGTATTCGAACGTGAGCTCTTCGGTGTGTTTGGTCTGCGGGGTGTCGGCGTCGTGCCATTCCCACGCGCTGACGTGTTGGAAGTTCTCGTCGTCTCGTTTGGCTTCACCGTCGTCGAGCACATGTTCTTCCCGGAAGTGGCCGCCACAGCTTTCCTCGCGGTCCAACGCATCACGGGCCATCAGCTCGCCCAGTTCGAAGAAGTCGGCGATTCGGCCGGCCTTTTCGACGCTCTGGTTCATGGTGTCTGAGGTGCCGAGCACTTTGAGGTCCTGGTAGAACTGGTCGCGAAGGGCCCGGATCTCACCGATCGCCTTTTCGAGACCGTTTCTGTTTCGGGCCATGCCGATGTAGTCCCAGACCAGCTTGCCGAGCTCGCGATGGAAGTAATCGGGGGACTTTGTGCCTTTGATGTCGAGGAATCCCTGAATGCGGTCCTTCACCTCTTGTTCGACGGCGGTGAACGCCTCGTCGGTGGTGGGAACCGGTGCGGTGTTCAGCTTGTCGGCCAGGTAGTCGCCGATGGTGTAGGGCAGGACGAAGTAGCCGTCTGCGAGACCCTGCATGAGGGCAGAGGCGCCCAGCCGGTTGGCGCCATGGTCGGAGAAGTTCGCTTCGCCGGTGGCATACAGACCGGGGATCGTGGTCATCAGGTTGTAGTCAACCCAGAGTCCACCCATGGTGTAGTGCGTGGCCGGATAGATACGCATCGGCGTGGTGTACGGGTCCTCACCGGTGATCCGCTCGTACATCTCGAACAGATTTCCGTACTTCGCCTCGATCGTGTCTTTACCATCACGTTCGATGGCGTCGGAGAAATCGAGGTAGACACCGTTCTTGAGCGGTCCGACGCCAAAACCGGCGTCTACGACGGTCTTGGCATTCCTCGATGCGACGTCACGAGGAACCAGGTTTCCGAACGCGGGGTACTTCTCCTCGAGGTAGTAGTTCCGTTCTGCCTCCGGGATATCACGGGCTCGACGGGTTTCGTCACGGTTGCGGGGCACCCAGATGCGGCCATCGTTGCGCAGCGATTCCGACATCAACGTGAGCTTGCTCTGGAACTCATCGGAAGCAGGGATGCACGTGGGATGGATCTGGGTCATGTTGGGGTTGGCGAAGTACGCCCCCCTACGATGCGCCCTCCACGCGGCGGTGACATTGCAGGCCATCGCGTTTGTTGACAGATAGAACACGTTTCCGTAGCCGCCGGTGGCGAGAACAACGGCGTGGGCGGAGTGGCTGGTGATGTCGCCAGTGGTGAGGTTCCGGCACACGATGCCAACGGCTTCGCCGTCCTTGACCACGACGTCAAGCATTTCCTCCCGGGTGTGGAGCTTCACCTTGCCGGTGTTCACCTGCCGCATCAACGCCTGGTAGGCGCCGAGCAGTAGCTGCTGGCCGGTCTGTCCGCGTGCGTAGAAGGTGCGGCTCACCTGGGCCCCACCGAAGGAACGGTTGGCCAACAGCCCTCCGTATTCACGGGCGAAAGGAACACCCTGGGCGGTGCATTGGTCGATGATGTCGACGCTCACCTGGGCAAGTCGGTACACGTTGGACTCGCGGCTGCGGAAATCGCCGCCTTTGACGGTGTCGTAGAACAGGCGGTACACGCTGTCGCCGTCGTTCTGATAGTTCTTGGCTGCGTTGATGCCGCCCTGAGCGGAGATGCTGTGGGCTCGGCGTGGCGTGTCGTGAAAAGTGAATGCATCCACCTCGTAGCCGAGCTCACCCATGGTGGCTGCCGCCGCAGCGCCGGCCAGGCCGGTCCCGACCACGATGACCTTGAACTTGCGCTTGTTCGCCGGGTTCACGAGCTTCATCTTGAACTTGTGATTGTCCCAGCGGTCCTCGATGGGGCCCTCGGGGATCTTGGAATCGGGAAGCGGCATGTGTGTGGCTCCTTCTTTACTTACAAACCTGTAGGTGACGGTTCAGTGATGTTGTGCGCTCGGCATGCATTGCTCCGCTTTCGCCTAGTCGCACTCGGTGGTCTCAGTGGACTGTCCGATGCAGCTGGCGTCGGCATCCACCAGCCCCGTCACGACCGCAAGCGGGAAACTGAGGTTGCCGACCAGGACGACCCCCGCGATTCCGTACTGAAGTCCCTGGCGGATCAGGGCGAACCGGGGGTTGTTCCAGCCGAGGGTTTGGAACATGCTGCGAACACCGTGGAACAGGTGGATCGCGAGGGCGATGGTGGCGATGGCGTAGATCGCAGCGACCAAGGGATTGCTGAGCGAGTTCACCACGTTCTCCTGGACATGACCCCGTTTCCAGTCCGAGCTGAGCACACCCCAGGTGAGGTCGGCGAGATGGAATACCAGATACAGCAAGATGACGGTGCCCGTGTAGCGGGTCGTGCGGCTGGCCCAGTTGGCTGCCTGCCAGTCACGTTTGGAGCTGTAGCGGGCGTTGGCTTTCTGATTGAGGAACGTCAGCGAGTAGGCGGCGTGAATATGGAGAGCGAACGCCGCGATGAGGCCGAGGCGGATCAGCCACAGGAACCACGTGCGGGGGAACAGGGGAACCAGCAGCTCGCGGAGGAACTCGCCGTACACATCGAGGTCGTATTCCCACACGCCGTTCTCGGCTACCGGACCGATGTAGATCTTCAGGTTGCCGAACATGTGACCGAGCACGAAGCCGATCAGGACCAGACCGGTGATGCCCATCACCCACTTCTTGCCGACTGCGGTCTGGTACAGGTTGAGCGGGAACGGTAGTTCCTTCTTGCGGGTTCGAATTCGTTGCGGGCCCGACGGGCGGGCGGTGGTTGGTGCGGCCACAGATATCTCCAGGGTGCGCGACGGTGATGTCGCGGTACAGGCAAGGTTTCCACAGATGAACGTAGCGCCGGAAACCGGTCGAAACAGAATTCGGTTCGGGTCTGTTGTGGCGCAGGTGACCAGCACGGCGTCGCCCGTGAGGCCGGTGGCGACCCACGGGCACGGGTCAGGACCGGACCGGGTGGGTTGCGGTGTCTTCGGCGGGAGGGATCACCACGCTCTGGTAGCGATTGGAGGCCACGACGTCGGGATGTTCGTCGGTGCCTTCTGACTGGAGTTCGATGGTCACCGCCAGCACATCGTGGACCGCGGGCACCACGAAGGTGAAGGTTCCGACCAATTCGACCGAATCGCTCGACAAATCTCCCTGCCATGTGGTTCGCGTTCGCCACTCGCCAACCGTCGCCGTTGCGGTGACCTTCGCTCCGGGAAGTTGGCGATGCAGATCGTTGACGGCGTGGACGTCCATCGCGATTTCGCGGCCCGGGGTGACGATCGAGGGAAGCGGATCGGCGGCAACGATCACTGGCCGGCAGGCGTCGGTGACGGCCCGGTAGGCCGGTTTGGGGCTCCGGTCGGTCTGGAGGAGACCGAACCCTCCCTCCACCTCGGCGTCCACGAGCGCCGTCAGGCAGAATCCCTGTGCGGGGCGATATTTCAAGCGGCGGATCGTTTCGATCTGGGAGCCGAGCAGGTCGGCCTGGTAGGCGCGGGTCGCACTCGCCCAACTGGTCCCATCGGCGTAGGCGCTCCTTGGCAGATATCGCTCGAATGATTCCTCTTCGGCCGTGGCGTGGGACGGCGCGGTACCGGGCCAGTCGCCGATCCTCATCGACTGTGCACCGAAGCCGCCGAGGAAACGACCAAGGCGAGGCCAGCGTCGGAGAAGGCCGGGGAGATCCTCGTGCCTCCCGGTGTGCCAGCCGAGCCACAGGTGAGGGTCTGATGCGGTTGAGCTGGTGAGCCCAGGAACTGCTCCGGACCTCATGATCACCGACCGGGACGGATCTGACGAACCCAGCTCCCGACGCAGTGTCGGGCCCAGGACACTGCGATTCCATGAGGGAAGCACGTGCTTGCTGAGGCGGGCGGCGACCTTGCCGAGTGGGTCGGCGTAGTTGATCGGTCCGGGGATTACTGCGCCGTTCGGCTCCTCGTGGGTGCACCACAGCGACACCGAGGGATGGCTTCCCAGCAGGTCGACGGCTTCGCGGGCCACCATCCGAGCCCGGTGTCTTGTGCTGGTGCTGTATGTGCCAACCAGCGGGAGGTCTTGCCAGAGCAGCATTCCGACTTCGTCGGCTCGGTCGTACAGCTCGGGTCGGGCCACGTGGCCGTGAACCCGCACAAGGTCCAAGCCGGCTTCCTTGGCGGCGTCGATGTCTTGGGCGATCAGGCTGGCGGGTTCGCTTGCGAGGGTGGGGGACTGGGGTCCGAGCGCGACCCCCTTCACGAAGAGACGTTCGCCGTTGACCGTCCACGCGAAGTCTTTGACCGACACGGTTCGAAGGCCGGTCCGCCAGAAACGGCGATCGCTCACGTCGCTTCCGCCGGTTCGTACCGTGACGGCCACGTCGTAGAGGGGTTGGTCGCCCAATGACCAGGGCCACCACAGCTCGGGATCGTCGATGGTGATGGTCCATTCCAGGCGATTTTCACCCCTGGACACGGTGTGGAGCTCCGATTCGCTTCCCGATGTCTGACCTTGGGGGCCCAGGACGCTGGTGTCGATGCGCACATCACCTGCCTGAACCGCGTCGAGCACGGTGCGGATCTTCAGCGTGGCTGTACCAGGTTTGGCATCGAGGCACAGGAGTCGGCTGTGACGGATGGCGACGGGTCCGGTGGTCTGGGTGTGAATCGGTCGCCAGATTCCCCCTGGAGAGGTGGGTGGTGCCAGCGGGCCGCTTTGTAGCGATCCGGTGAGGGATTGCTTGGGTCCGTCACCGGGAGGAGGGCAGGCAACATCGATGGCCAGCAGATGGTCCTGGCGGGCACGGAAGGCGTCGGTCACCTCGAACCGATGGGTCACGAAATAGCCGCCGGTGGATCCCAAGAAGTGACCGTCGAGCCACACGTCACCCTCGGCCAGGATTCCTTCCAGAACCAACCATTCGCGTTCGGTTGCCGCCGGCGCCACCGCCTCGAAGCGCCGCCGGTGCAGCAATGCGTTGCGGTTCAGGGCGAAGGTCGGATGGGTTGACCAGTGTCCGGGAACATCGATTTCGAGCCACTTGGAATCATCGAGCTCAGGATCCGCACCGCGCTTCTGGAGGTCCGGATCGAGCCGTGCGACACGCCACCGCCCGGAAAGATCCATCCCACTACGCTAACTCGGCCGTCGTGACCTGTCCCAGCAAGTGACGTCTAGATCATTTTCTGCTTGCCGCTGAGGAAGTCTTGGAAGATGTAGCTGCCAAGGTCCCACGGGCTGGTGTGGAACACCCTCCCCCTGTTGATCTTGGCCATGGCGTTGACGAAGTGGATCATTCCCCGCGAGTCGCCCAGCATGAACGTGTTGATGGTGATGCCATCCTTCGTGCACCGTTTGGCCTCCAGGAGCGCAAGCTGCTGCTGGTGGTAGGTGTCGGGCCAATCGAAGTGGGAGCCGTACTCGTCGGTCCACGCCGTCGGTTCTCCGTCGGTGATGCAAATGATCTGCTTGGTGCCACTCTGGCGAGCGAGCATTCGCCGGGCCAAGTACAACGCGTACTGCAAGTTGGTTCCCTGACTCTCAGGTGAGTCGAGCGTGGGCAAGGACCGGGCCGTGACTTCCCGTGCGTCGCGGTTGAATGCGACCAGCCCGAAGTAATCCTTCGGGTACTGCCCGGTGATGAGCGTCTGCAAGGCGAGTGCCACCTTCTTGGCCGGAAGGAAGCGCCCCTCCCACACCATCGAATAGCTGATGTCCAACAGGAGCACTGTCGACGATGCCACCGACTGTTCGGTCTGCTCGATCTCGAAGTCGTCCGGATCGAGCTGAACCGGGGTGCCACCGCCGGCCCGTTGAACGGCGTTTCGGACGGTGCGGCCGATGTGGAGGTTGAACGGGTCGCCGTATTCGTATGGTTTGGTTTGGAAGCTGCGTTCGTGGCCGATTCCGACTCGGTCGATGTCGTGGCCTCCGAGCATGCCGGGATCGAGGTTCTGGAACAGTTCTCGGAGGGCGCTGTCACCAAGTTTGCGCACGCCACGAGCGGTGAGTTCCATCCTGTTACCTTCGGCGTGGATCAGCCCGGCGTCTTCCATTTCTTTGACCATGGACGCCATTCGTTGCAGGGAGTTGGCGGCGTCGTTGCCAAGCAGCTCCCGAACTCCGTCGACGTCGGCCTCGCTCAGTGACCGGGGATCTCGCACCTGCTCGAGGAAGTTGCGAATCCGGTCGCTCATCCCCATTTGACGCATTGCGTTTTGCGCCTCACCCATGCCCAGCGGCATACCCCCCATCATCTGATAGCTCTCACCCCAGCCAGCGCCTGGCATTGCGTTCTGAAGATTGTCCGAGAGCCGTGCCATCTCGTCTCGAAGACCCATGTCCTGGAGCAGATTGTCCATCAGTTGGCGGAGTTGTTCCTGCTGCTCGGGTGACATCGAGTTGAACATGGCTTGGGCGGCGGCCATCTGCTCGGCCAGTTGTTCGAGAAGTTCATCCAGGGTCTGAGGATTGCCGGGGAAGAAGTCGCCGTAGTCCTCCATGAACGCTTCGAAGTCCGGTTCGATCCCCATTTCCCGCTGCTCGAGCATGTCGTTGAGGGCATTCATCATCTCCCGTTGACGGGAGAGGTCGTCTGAGGACATGTTCTGAAGTGAGTCGCTCGTTTGATCAAAGGCGTTGTTCACCATTTCCTGGCGAAGCTTGTCGAGCAGATCATCGAATTGGGCCTGGGCTTCGTTGCTTTCGAAGTCGTAACTCTGCAGGCTCTGGACCCGACTGGCGAGATCGTCGGCCAGCATGTCGAGCTGGAGTTGTTTTGCGCTGGCGGATTCCTTGGCGAGGTCCGCGTTGCGCCGGTCCTCCTCAGAGCCCGAAGGATCATGGAGTTGGAGGTCGGCCAGCGTGTGGCGGTCTTCAAGTCCCTGCTGTTCCCGTTCGACGATCTCTTCCAGGGCTTCGGCGATTTCGGAGTACACACCGCCGAGATCGCCCGATTCGAGAAGTTCTTCCTTTTTGGCGTTCAGCTGGTCGATGATGTCATTCAGTCCCTGGAGCTGCTCGCCGCTGCGATCGTTCATGCCCCGTTCCATCAGGCGTCGCAACGCGGCCAGAGGGTCGCCGTTGTAAGCCAGCTGGTCCGACATCTTGTCGAGAAGGTCCAGAGCGTCGAGGTCGAAGCCCTTCTGTGATCCGTCCCACCTCGAGTACCGAAACCGGTGCGCCATGTAGAGAGGGTAATGGTCGGTTGTGTTCTTGGACGGGTCGGCCGCTGAGCTCAGCTCGCCTGCATGGTCAGGAGTGCCACGGCACCGTTATGGTTCGCAGATGACATCCCTTCCTTGGCTGGCGGACGCCGAACCTGAGAACACGACGCTGGGCGAGCTGCGGGCTGCGGGCTGGAAGAGCCGGCCGATCAAAGACGAAATTCGCGAGCACACACTGCAGCGGATCCGGGACGGTCAGACGATGTTTCCGGGCGTACAGGGCTACGACGACACCGTCGTGCCACAGCTCCAGCATGCGCTGCTTGCCAAACACGACATGGTGCTGCTCGGGGAGCGAGGGCAAGCCAAGACCCGCATCATCCGGTCGCTCACCGCACTTCTCGATCCATGGATGCCCATCATCGCCGGGTCGGAGATCAACGATGACCCGTACCATCCGGTATCGCGGCACGCCCGGGATCTCGTCCTGGACAAGGGCGACGACGCCCCGATCACCTGGGTACACC
>JBLYYW010000316.1:0-5061 GCA_048550155.1 Acidimicrobiales bacterium
CTAGGGCAACTCACTGAGTCCCCGCATGGCCTCGCCCGTGCCGGCGAACTGGTTTGGTGGCTGCCTGAACAACACCAGTCCAGCCCAGATGAACCAAATGATGAGCCCGACCCCGAAGACCGCGCCGACCGGTTCGAGGGGCGGCACCACCGTGACCAGACCTGCGATTCCGCACAAGATACCCAGGTAATTGAGGCCGGTGGGAAGCCCTGCGCCCCGAAGCGCAGCCATGCTGACCAGCAGAACCCACAGTCCTCCTGCGATCTCGTTCCCACCTCCGAGCCCGTTCTGTACCGAATCGAGGGCTGTCCACACGGTTTCAGCCCTTGCGGGATCGGTCTCGTGAAGATCGGCAACGGTGCCGATTCCGATGTTGGTCACCATGCCGGCGGCCAAGACCAGCCCCGCCCAGATGAGCCCGAATGCGGTTGCGGTCCGCCCCAGCAACGGAGACCCGTTCCTCAGTCGTTCGTGGAGAACGAGCACCAGCGGTACCAGCGCGATACCGAACACGATGAAGATGACCACATTCCACACGTACAGCGTTGCCTGATGGTCGACGAGGAAGGCGACGGACTCACCTGGGGTGGGATCTCCGGTGGTGTAGTCCGACAACAGCGAAACGAACATGCCGATGCCAACCACGAATGTTGCCGCGGCAGTCAGCGCCGCAACGCCGCCGACCCTTTGTTGTTGGTCCATGGTCCCCAGTCCCTTCTGAGCAACCCGCTCCGCTTTCCCGGTGCGATATGGAGCCGGTCACTGATGCGTGTCGATCCCATGGTCAATTGTAACCCGCCCTACGCCAAGAGTCCTTGGTCCTGGCTCACGCAGCGGGCTGTCGGGGTAGCCCACTCGGGGCGTTCACCGCAAGTGAAGCGTTGGTGTAAGAATCGTCGTCAGTGACCTCTGGACCGAACCAATCCGGAGGCTCAAAGGCAGCCATCGATTCGTCGTCATCGAACTCGACCTCGGCCATCACAAGACCCTGGAGCTCATCATGGAAGACGTCGAGCTCAATGACATGATCGCCAAGTGGCAGCTCGTAGCGCGTCTTGTGAACCGATCTGCCACCGGTGTGCGGCCAGGCGGCGGCGAACTGTTCGGCAGTGATGGCGAACTCCAGTTCGGTCCGCACCGCACCCTTGCCAGCTTTCATTGTCAGGGTGCACCCCTCCTCGCCCGAGTCCCTCACCCGCACGGAGACGCTGCCCTCGATGGCCAGGTATCCCTGCCGCAGTGTCGTACCGTCGCCCTCGACATCGGGTTGACTGGTCACGAGAAACTTCCGTTCACGCTCCGAGGTGGAAGCTGGAGCGCTCTCGGGACGATCGACACTTCGTTCGTCGGCTGCAAGCTCAGCGATTCCTCCGGTGAGCAGCTCGGGTCCGTTGCGTCGGGTGATGTTCCAGTAGCTCCCCATTCGCGTGGTGAACGCGGCCGGGGACTCGGCGTACACGGTCGCCCCCAATCGAAACGCCCGACGCCGCAAGTCCTTCTGCTGGCTCCGAGCCAGGCGGATCGCCTCCTTCACGTTGCGTTTCCCGCCGAATCGCTCGGGCTTGGCGGAGAGTCGTTCGACCAGCACAGCGAGATCGTGGTCGTCACCAAGGGCCTCGGCGACGTCGTCGAGGGTGGCGACGAAGGAACCCATCATGCTGGGCGCGGCTCGCTCGATCAGCCTTGTCTGGTACCACAACGTCTTGAGACTCTTGCGCCACTCGTGCAGGTTGTGGTCGGTCGGTTTTGACCGGGCCCGGCGAAGGTCACGCCGGCCCTGTTTGTAGGTCCGTTCGAGCCCTGATGCCAGCGGAGCGAATCCTTTGCCGATCTTCCAGCGCTTGACCCGCTTTCGAGCGCTGACCAGCAGTGTCTGAGCCTTCTTGATCCTGGGATCGCCGCCGTGCACCGTGCGTGTGGCTTCCGCAGCCGCATCGGCCTGACCGGTTCGTACTTCAGCGAGATCAGAATCGTCGTCCTGATTTTGGGCCGAACGGAGGTCATCGAAGGTTGACAGCACTGCGTGGGCGTCTCTGATAGGTCCCAGCGTGTCGGCTGCCTCCTTGACAATCGCGTTGAAGGGAGCGAACTCTCGGCCGATCGATGAGCGAACGAGTCGGGCGGCTGCACGGACCTCTTTGCACCGTTTCCGGACATCGTGGACGGCCCGCTCAATTTCTTCGGGCTCGGCACCTTCCAGTCCGCTGAGAATGGAGATCGCCTCGCTGAGCCGCTCCGACACGACGGCCCGCACCTCCCGCGAAACCGGTTCTGTGGGTTCCAGTACGTACGCCACGCTTCCTCCGCTGTGTTAGTGGCCGAAGCCTCAACAGTACAGTTGGGCCGGAATTCGACATAAACCGCGGCGCGTTGGGTCAGATCGGGTGCAGCAGGGCAGCACCGGTGAAAGGATCGAACAGATGTAGCCGGGTCGGATCGACGACAATTTCAACTCGATCTCCAAGCCGCGGGCCCATTCCTCTCAGTGATGCAACAAGGGAGACGCCGGATTCATCGGCGCTGCCTCGCAGGCCTTGGGCGTGAAGATGTACCACCGTGCTGGATCCACGATTCTCGATCCGCTTCACGATGGCCCTGAGGCTGCGATGACCGTGACCGGTGTCCAATCTCAGGTCTTCGGGACGTATCCCGACAAGAGCACGTCCGCCGACGAAGCGCTCGGCCGGCCCATGATGGGCCGGGAGACGGAGCCCGCCGAGCACGTAATGGCGCACACCGCCGTCACGCTCGACGTTCACGCTGAGGAAATTCATCGACGGTTCGCCGAAGAACCCTGCGACCACGGTGTTGACCGGCTGCTGGTACAGATCCATAGGACGCCCCACCTGCTGAAGGTGCCCATCGTGGAGGACCGCAACCCGATCGGCGAGGACCATTGCGTCCTCTTGGTCGGCCGTGATCAGCAAAGTCGTCACCCCGTAGTTCTGCTGAATCCGGATGAGATCGCTGCGGAGCAGCAGTCGAAGATCGGTGTCAATTCGGGCCAGAGGTTCGTCGAGCAGAAGTACCCGCGGTCGAGCGACAAGGGCTCGGGCCAGTTGAACCGCCTGGGTTTCCCCGCCGGAGAGTTCGTTGCGGCGCCGCTTGAGCAGGTGCCCTACCCCGAACTGGTCTGCCTCGGCGGCTACCCGTTCCGAAATTGCATCGTGGTGCAAACGTCGAATCTCGAGCGGAAGGGAGATGTTGCCCTCGGCGGTGCGACTGGTCAGCAGGGCGTTCTGCTGGGTGACCATGCCGAAGCCTCGATCTCGGGGCAGCACGTCAGTGATCGTATGTCCGTCGGCCTTGATATCTCCGAAGTCGGGTGATTCCAGTCCGCCCGCGATTCGCATTGCGGTGCTCTTCCCGCAACCCGACGCCCCTACCAGAGCGAAGAACTCTCCTCCCTGGATCTCGAGATTCAGCCCCACCAGGGCATCGATCGTGCCGAACGACTTCGAAACGTGTTCGAATGTGAGACTGGTCATTGCGCCGCAACGAGTGAGTTGCCCTCCTGTTCACGATGCTAGACAGCGCAGCAATCACGGTGGGCATCGACCGACCAACGACCGGTGTCGACCTCGCTCCGGAGACTTCAGCCGACCACCGGCGCAAGCCAGCGAGCAGCCTCTTCCACGGGAATACCCTTTCTGGCGGCGTAGTCGGCCAGCTGGTCCTGTCCGATACGCCGGACTCCGAAGTAGCGACTGTCCGGGTGGGCGAAGTACAAACCGCTGACTGCAGCCGCTGGCGACATCGCAAACGATTCGGTCAACGACACGCCGATTCGGTCTGTGGCCTCGAGGAGCTCGAAGATCGTGCGTTTCTCGGTGTGGTCCGGACACGCTGGGTAGCCGGGGGCCGGGCGGATTCCCTGATACTTCTCCTTGATGAGATCCTCGTTCTGGAATTCCTCTTCGGAGTACCCCCAGAGATCGGTTCGCACCACCTGATGCATGTATTCGGCGGTCGCCTCGGCGAACCGGTCGGCCAACGCTTTCACCATGATCGCCCTGTAGTCGTCGTGGTTGGACTCGAACCGATCCGCAATCTCCTGGACCCGACTCCCGGCAGAAACTGCAAATGCGCCAACGTGGTCCTTTACGCCAGAGTCGGTGGGCGCTACGAAGTCTGCAAGCGCCCAGTTGGGCCGATCGTCGGAGTGGCGGACCTGTTGCCGGAGCGTATGAAGGGTCGCTCTGCGCTGGGTGCGGGTTGCGTCGGTGAACACCGCGATGTCGTCACCTACAGCATTCGCAGGCCAGAAACCAACGACCGCTTTTGCCTCGATCCACCCGTCGTCGATGATCTGGTCCATCATGCTCAGGGCATCACGGAACAGGTCGCGGGCCGCAGACCCAATGATCTCATCGTCGAGGATCCGCGGATACGCACCGGCAAGGTCCCAGGACCGGAAGAACGGAGTCCAATCGATGAAACCCCGCAGGGTCTCCAGGCTGATGTTCTCGATGGTCTGTACGCCGTGGAAAATCGGCTCGACCGGGGTGAAGTGGGGCCAGTCGATCGGGGTTCGATTTTCTCGGGCTGCCTCGATGGTGATGATCGGGACACCGGCCCGGCCCTCGCGGGCACGGCGTGTGGCCTCGTAGTCCGCAGCGACCCGCGCAGTGTACCCATCCGAAGACTCCCCCAGGAGCTCGCTCACCACGCCAACGGCGCGGGACGCATTGGGAACATAGATGGTGGGACCGCTGTAGGCGGGCTCGATTTTGACTGCGGTGTGAACCTGGCTGGTGGTTGCACCACCGATCAACAGCGGAATCGAGAATCCTGATGCTTCCATTTCTGTGGCCACCCGGACCATCTCGTCCAAACTGGGTGTGATGAGGCCAGAAACACCGATGATGTCGACGTTCTCCTCGATGGCGGTCCGGAGAATCTTTTCCGGAGGCACCATGACGCCGAGGTCGATCACTTCGTAGTTGTTGCAGCCGAGCACCACACCGACGATGTTCTTGCCGATGTCGTGGACGTCACCTTTGGCCGTGGCCATCAGTACTTTGCCGGCCGTTCGGGCAGAGCCACCTTCGGCCTCCATGA
>JBLYYW010000317.1:0-3762 GCA_048550155.1 Acidimicrobiales bacterium
ACCTGACTCGTCCACAATCCAGAAATCGGTGAACGTCATAGCGATCGACTCGTCCTCGAGCATCGGTGGGACGACTGTGGACAGGAAAGCCGGATCCCAGAAATCGTCATCATGCAGCGACGCGACGAGGGGAGAGCGAGCCTGGTCAGCAAGGTGCAGCCAGTTGGCTTGCGGCCCGAGCTGTTCTTCGTTGCGGTGATAGATGATGCGTGGGTCCTCATACTCTGCGACCAGGCTGGCCGACGAGTCGGAATCGCTGTTGTCGCCGATGAGGATCTCGATACTGCCCAATTCCTGGGCCAGCGCAGACTCGAGCGCAACACGCAACAGGTCGGGCCGTTCGAATGTGGGGAGCAGCACGCTTACAGCCGGGGCTTCCTCCCTTGGCGGCATCACACAGCCCTACGCAGTCTGGACCATTCCCGGTAGCCGATGACGAGGAACCTCGGGTCTCTCAAGAAGTACCGGCGATACAGCCGCCGTGGCTCCTGAACGAACCGAAAGAACCATTCCATCCCGATTTCCTGGACCAACGCTGGTGCGCGGCGCTTCATCCCCAAGTACATCTCGAATGCACCCCCGACACCCAAGAAAACGGGTTGGCCGCTGCCGCTCGGCCATGACTCCAGTAGACAGTCGACGAGCAGACTGCTGGCGGGAAAACCGATCCCCACCGTGACGAAGTCAATTCGCTCGCAGTCGAGGCGCTCCAGTGCCTTCTCGGCAAAGGCTCGGACTTCACCATCCTCTTCGTCACTGAATTCGGGTGGCACGATCACCTCGGCGTCCGGATGCCTGGCGCGCAGCCCTTGAGCGACGTTCTCGTTTCCTGCGAAGGCAACCAAGGGCTCACCGTCGGCGGCCAGGCGCGGCCAAAGTCTCTCGATCAGTGTGCTGCCGCACAGCCGAGCTTGGAGCGGCACCCCGCACAGACGGCTGAGCATGATCAAGGGCTGCCCGTCCGGTAGTACGCACCAACCTTGCACGAACTGTCGGCGCAGCGGATGCGGACCGATCGCCTCGAGCTGCACCACGATGTCGACGTTGGGTGTGACGACGATCGGGAGACGTTCCGGTTCATCACGCCACTGCCGCGCCAGCAGTCGGTCGAAGACTTCATCGAGCGAGGGAGCGTCAACGACATCGAGACCCAGGAAGTCCCGCCGCGTGAACGTTGGCTGTCCACTGGGGTAGCCGGACAGGAAGCCGCCGGAATCGACGATATTCCCAGGCTCGGGCGTCCCCCCAGTTGTCTTCCCCCACACGGAGAGTACGGTACTCCCTCTCAGTGAATGATTCAGTATTGAACTTCGACCCAGCGCCGCCTCGTGGGCCGGCGTCGATTGCGGTTTCCGTGTGCACGTACCGTAGAAACGAGCCACTCAAACGTGTGCTTGAGTCCCTCGATGGGGCTGCGGCGGTCGTACAACCTTCCATCGAGATCGCAGTGGTCGTCGTGGACGACAACCCCGATGGTCGAGCTCGGCCTATCGTCGAGGAGTTCACCGGTTCCTTCGTTCTGGGGCTGCATTACGAGTTCTCTGGCTCCGAGAACATCTCGGTCGCCCGCAACACCGGACTTGAGCTCGCCATGAGGTTGGCCGACTGGGTCGCCATGATCGACGATGATCAGGTTGCGGATCCCAACTGGCTGTTGACACTTGCCGACGTGCAGCGAGCGACCGGAGCGGATGCTGTCACAGGAACGGTGCTCCTCCGATATCCCTCGCATGCTCCTGCGTGGATTCTAGAACAACCCTTCGCCGAGTTCTTTGACGCGCCGATCGCACCGGACCGGTCCCGAGTTGACACCTGTTCGACGGGCAACTCGCTGCTGCGGAGCCGTTTTCTCGAAGCTCATCCCGACCTGCGGTTCCAACCCGAGTTCGGTCGTACCGGCGGCGAGGACATGGTCTTCTACCGTTTGGCCATCGCTGCTGGGCTGGACGCTCGATTCTCGACTGGGTCAATCTGCCACCACGAGCCCAGCGGCGAGCGTCTCACCTACCGCTCTCAACTGCGTGCTGCACACTGGCTCGGGAATAGCGACTTTCTCACGAACCACGAGACCGGGGTGACGCGGGCCCGCCTGACAGCCAGAGCGGGGCGGCGGCTATTGAATGCAGCCCGTCGCCCGGTCGTGAACTTGCTCGCCGGGAAACCACCCCAATGGCGTTTCACTGGGGCACTGCTCGCCCACGCGCTGGGAATGCTAGTCGGCTCAGCCGGCATCCGAATTCGCCACGTGTAGAGGTCATGGTCCGTCCACCCCTAGCGGAACTTCCGCCGCGTTGAGGAACCCCCGAAGGGATCCTCGCAGCCATGCGCCACCTCCAGGTGAGCCGGGTCTCCTTCGCCGGTCGGGACCAACTGCCCTACCTGCGCCCGCGACCGGACGACTCAGCCGTGACCAGCTGAAGTACCACCCGGGCTAGACGGGTTCGAGAACGTCTGTTGATTCGTCCTCGTTTGTGGTCAGAACGATTGGTGGAATCTCCTTGGGCTCCACGATGTCTGGTTTCGCCTCGAGCATCGCCAGTTCAAGCTCTTTGGGGCGAAGTTTCACGTTGATGCGTTTCGGGACCGGTCGAAGCATGCGGACACCGTTGCTGACCAAGCGGCCACCCACGATCGCCAGCACGATGAACAGCCCGATGACCAGAACGACCACCACGCTGCCCTTGGCCGCCCGCTCGACGGTGACGACCACCTTGTCGGCCATGTCGTTGAGGCCAATGGTCCCCTCACCGCTGTTGTCGGATCCCCGCTCGATCTCCACGGCACCTTCGGCCTTGCTGGTCAGTCCGTCCTCTGCGACGACGTCCAGGGTCACCTGCCATTCGCCTTCCTCGCCGAATCGATGGGTCGGGTTCGGGTCATCACTGGTTGTTCCGTCGTCGAACTCCCAGATCCACCGTTCGATTTCGGAGTCTCCGATCTCGGACGTGTCGGTGAAGTCCACCGACAGGCCTGAAGACTCCCAGTCGAACGATGCTTCGGGACTGGTCGTTTCCTCTTCGGGTACCCACGAGTCGTAGTTTCCGCCGGGATCCCCAATGATCGAGAACGCCGAGAACGCCACCGCAGCGAGCAGGACTACACCGATCACGATGAGCCCGATCCCCAGCGGGGTTTCGTATTGCTTCTCTTTTGTAAGCATCACCATCACCTCTCGGGTGGCGGTGATGAGCTGTTGTTGACGGTCTTCATCGGTCCGCCACCGATCTATCGTTGCATCCGCACCGTCGCACTCCGAAGATCCCCTGGCTAGAGGACTACGTCAGAACGTACGCGCCATCTCTTACCATGATCACTTCGTGGATGATGACCTGCTGAGGATCCTGGACGTGCGGGTCGCGAGCGCCGTGGATCAGGTGTGGTCGCTGGCGTCGGTGGACCCTTCGTGGGGAACCGAGGTCCATGCTCTGGCCGGCGGATGGCTGGTGCTGTCGGGGGCCGGTATGTATGTCAACCGAGCGATGGGCGCTGGAATCGAGACCGGGCTCGCTCCAAGCGATCTCGACTTCCTGGTGATGCGTAGCGAGAGAGTCGGTGTGGTGCCGTCGTTCGAGGTCACACCATCGACCCATCAGGACACCCTCGATCTGCTTCGAGCGAGAGGCTTCGCCATTGACGCTTCTCAGAGTGTCTCCGTTCTCATGAGGTCGGTCGACGGTCCTCCCATCGACGGACCCTCCGACGTGCATGTCCACCCGGTCCGGTCGGAGGCCGATCTTCGACTCTGGCAGGCGACGGCCGCAC
>JBLYYW010000318.1:0-19946 GCA_048550155.1 Acidimicrobiales bacterium
ACGTTCCCGAAGATCCGCTCCTTCCAGTCGGCACGCTCTAGTCACTCCAATCTCCCCTTCCCTTCGGCCCCGGCACCACGCCGGGGCCGAAGTGTTTTTGGGCGCGACTGCATGCGCCCGGGCGAACGGCGGCAACGCAGCGCACGCCTGAAGGGGAAGGCAACGGAACCTGTGTGGCAACGCTCCCCCTCAAAGGGGAACACGCTCCCGGGCGACCCGAAGGGCCGTGTCCATGAAGCAAGGGCCGCCAGGCCCGCAGCGAGAACATGGACCGAAGAGGCCCGAAGGCGAGCGTCGCGGACCGTCGGAGACAACCACAGTGGCCAGCGAGGTACGAGCGGACACTGACGCTCCGGAGCGACCCGAAGGCCCGGTTCGTCAAGCGAGCGCCAGCGAGTGAGAACGTGGACCGGGAGAAGCGAGCGATGGCAACGGAACCTGCGTGGCAACGCTCCCCCTGAAGGGGAATCGTGGGGCTAACAAGAATCGAACTTGTGACCTCACCCTTATCAGGGGTGCGCTCTAACCGACTGAGCTATAGCCCCGAGATAGAGGTCTGTAGACTATCGTCGCTGACCGGCCGACGGCTACCGATATTGGGCACTTCGACGGAACCACTCGGATCGATGATCTGGGTGGCCAGAACGTTTCCGAGGCCCGGTACCGACGCCTGCTCTAGGGCTCGGGGGTCGGCGCCGGAGGGGAAGTTGCGGCATCGGCTGCTCGTTCTGCCTTGACTGCCTTCGACTGAGCTCGGCGTACCGTACGAACTCGTTCCTCTTCGATCACGGTGAATCGGATGCCTCCGGTGAGATCGGAGATGAGGTTGAAGACAACGCTGAGCAATACCAGCAGGACCGATGAGGCCAAGGTCATCATGGCAGCACCTACCAAGGCAGCTCGGAAGACTGCTGTCTCATCGATCACGTACTCTTCATAGGATCCGAGCTCGGCAATGAGATTCTCGAGATTCTCAACTACACCAGCGAGTTCGGCCGCATTCCACACCAGAACTCCTGAGAGCAAAAGCGCGCCGAACAGCACGATGTGGAACAGGATCGAGAATCGCAGGACCGACCATGGGTCGACATGCCGGACTACTCGGCGGACTTTGCGTGCCTTGAGTTTGGGACGCCCGCTAGCATTCTCGATCCGGAAGTCGATGACCGTGTTTTCATCCGAGGCCAGTCGACGTGGGATGACTACTTGGTCGCCCGCCACCGTTCCCGGCGAAAGAAGGGGCGGGCTGGTCGGGATCCCGACAGGTCCGGCAGGGCCGATCGGAGTGACGGTCGGGGAACGCTCCGCCACCGGGGCCGCATGGGCGGTACCGGTGTCGAGATCGATCACGGTCTCACCGACCGCCTCGGTGGCGAGCGGCTCGTTGTCGAGGTCGAAAAAGTCATCGGTGGCGGGCTCGAATCCGAGCGCCTGCACCAGATCGTCGTCAATCACCAATTCATCAGCAGCGGTGTTCGGCGGGACCATACGGCGGAGATCATAGTTGGATTCCGACGGTTTGGCGTTCACCCCTCCCGCGCTGGGCGAATCTGCTTCTCAGCACGGGCCACGGCGGCCACCCCATCTTTGTCGATTCTCACCAGAACAACCGAGCCGTTCTGCTCGAAATTCACCAGAATCGCGCCGTTGGCTGCAGCGATCCTGTTCGCCGCTTCCCGGCCCTCCGCTGCACCGGCCAAAGCTGCTGCGTCGGCAGCGGATTGAGCTGCCGCTCGTTCGCTGGCTCGGTTGGCCACGCCCACGACGAGGAGGCAGCAGAGAACAGCGACGGACAACCAGAGAGCAAACGACGCGACGAGCAGGCCACGTTCGGTCCTTCGATACGTGGGTTTGGGCACAGACTCAATATATGTCGTGTTTCGCCAAACTACGTTACCTTCTATTCAAAAGCGTCGGTATCGTCGCCGGTTTCCTGGTCATTGCCACCGTCGTGGTCCATCCCGCCGTCGTCGGACGATCCGTCTCCGCCCTCGATTGGTTCGTCGAACTGTTCGCCGGACTCCCCCATTGAGTCGAGCTCGGTGGGGTCAAGTCCCATAGCATCGAGATCGGCTTCGTCAGGTCCTTCGAGAAGGCGAGCGACTGCGGACACCCGGTCGTCCGATCCGAGGTTCATCACTCGGACACCGGTGGCATCGCGACCCTGCTGGGAGATCTCGTCGACCCTGGTCCGGATGACGACACCGTTGTTCGAGATCAGAAGCACTTGATCGTTCTCGGTGACGAACATCGCACCCGAGACGACGCCCTTCTTCTCGTTTACCTTGACGCACCGCACGCCGAGCCCGGCGCGGTTCTTGGGCGTGAAGAGCGAAGGGTCGACCCGTTTGCCAAATCCTTCGTCGGTGACGATGAGCAGATGGGCTTCGGGATGGTTGACGTCCATTGACACCAACCGGTCACCTTCGCGGAACTTCATTCCGCGCACACCGGCCGCCGTACGGCCCATGGCTCGCACCTGGTCTTCTTTGAAGCGAAGGGCCTGGCCCTTCTCCGACACCATGAAGATGTCATGCACTCCGTTGGTGGGCACCACGGTCACCAGTTCGTCACCGTCGTTGAGATTGATGGCCCGGAGGCCTGCCTTCAGATTGCTGTCGTAGGCATTGAAGACGGTCTTCTTGACCCGACCCATCCGGGTAGCGAAGAAGAGATACCGATTGGTTTCGTAATCGCGGGTATCGATGATCGCCTGAATGGTCTCGTCGGGTTCGACCTGTAGAAGATTGACCAAAGCAAGTCCTCGAGATTGCCGGCTCGTGATCGGTACTTGGTGTGCCTTGATGCGGTAGACCTTTCCCCGGTTGGAGAAGAACAACAGATACGCATGGGCCGAGGTCTGAAGCAGATGGGTGATCAGATCTTCATTGTCGTCTTTGATCTTGGCGCCGGTCACTCCTCTGCCGCCACGAGCCTGGGCTCGGAACTCTGAAACCGAGACCGACTTGATGTAGCCGCTCGCGGTGAGGGTGATGATCACCTCTTCGTCGTCGATGAGGTCTTCGATTCCGAGTTCGCCCGGATCGTTGGTGAGAACGCTCAGTCTTGGGGTTGCGAACTCGGATCTGATCTCGAGCAGCTCTTGCTTGATCACCTGATCACGTCGCTCTGGGCTGCCGAGGATCTCATCCAACTCGGCGATCAGGGCGCGGGCTGACGCCATACGCTCTTCGAGGTCAATGCGGGCCAGACGGGTGAGCTGCCCGATCTGCATCGACAGGATCGCATCGGCCTGGGCCGGCGAGAACGAGAACGGCTCCGCCTCCAGGCCCTCACGGGCGGCCGCTCGGTCTTCGCTGGCTCGAATCAGCGCGATGATCTCGTCGAGCACATCGCGTGCCCGGAGCAAGCCCTCGTCGATGTGCAGCTTCCGGGCTGCCTCATCACGGTCGTACTGTGAGCGTCGAGTGATGACCTCACGCTGATGATCGACGTAGGCGACCAGAAGGTCCCGAAGGTTCATCTGACGGGGCACACCGTCGACCAGGGCCACCATGTTGGCGCTGAAGGTCATCTGCATCGGGGTGTGTTTGTAGAGGTTGTTGAGCACCACGATTGCCGGTGCGTCACGTTTGAGCTCGAACACCAGTCGGAGCTTGCCGCGAGCGGATTCGTTGCGAATCTCCCTGATCCCGTCGATCACACCTCGTTCAACTGCGTCGGCAGCCTTTTCGGCGATTCGATCGACCGAGGTTTGATAGGGCACCTCGGTGACCACAATCTCGGATTTGTTGCCGGTCTCGATGATCTCGGCGACGGCCCGCATCTTGATGCTTCCCTTCCCGGTTTGGTACGCATCTCTGATGCCGCCTCGGCCCAGAATCTGGGCACCGGTGGGAAAGTCGGGGCCAAGAACGAACTTCGAGAGATCCTCCGGCGTTGCCTCGGGGTTCTCGAGCAGATGCACCGTGGCATCGATTGCCTCACCCAGATTGTGAGGTGGGATGTTGGTTGCCATTCCCACGGCAATCCCCTGGCTGCCATTCACCAGCAGGTTGGGGAACCGTGAGGGCAGAACGGTTGGCTCCACCTTCTTGCCATCGAAGTTGTCCGCCATGTCGACGGTGTCTTTGTCGATTCCTTCGACCATGCGCATCGCGAGCTCGGTGAGCCGGGCCTCGGTGTACCGGTAGGCAGCGGGTGGATCGTCGGGCGAGCCGAAGTTGCCGTGGGGATCGACAAGGGTGTGACGAAGCGAGAACGATTGGCCCATCCGCACCATGGCGTCGTAGATGGCGGTGTCGCCGTGGGGGTGGTAGCTGCCGATCACTTCGCCGACCACAGTTGCGCTCTTCACATGGGCGCGGGCCGGAGTGTGACCACGGTCGTACATCGCCCACAGGATCCGGCGATGCACCGGCTTCAGCCCGTCGCGGGCATCCGGGAGGGCGCGCGACACGATGACCGACATGGCGTACTCGAGGAACGAGCTTTCCATCTCGGTCTGGATTTCAATGGGCTCGATTCCTTCGGGCACGCCGTCAGAATCGAGATCGCTGTCGTTGTTGTTGGGAACGTCAGTCATGTTCTGCCTCTAGATGTCCAAGAACCGGACGTCGTCCGCGTTGTTCTGAATGAACAACTTGCGGCTTTCCACGTCTTCGCCCATGAGAATGGCGAAGATCTCATCGGCTTTCACCGCGGTCTCGACCGTGACCTGCAGCAAGGTCCGGCTCTCCGCTTCCATCGTCGTCTCCTGTAGCTCGATGGCATCCATCTCGCCCAGGCCCTTGAGCCGGGCGAACTCGGCCTTGGGGTTCTCAGCCTTGTACGCGTCGCGAGCAACGTCGTCCTTCAGGTACACCTTGGAACGACCGGCTTGGGTGCTGTAGAGCGGCGGTTGGGCGACATACACGAACCCGGCCTCGACGAGTGGACGCATCTGCCGGAAGAAGAACGTGAGCAGTAGCGTGCGGATGTGCGATCCGTCGACGTCGGCGTCGGCGAGAAGGATGATCTTGTGGTAGCGAGCCTTCTCGATATCGAATTCTTCACCGATTCCGGCTCCCAGAGCCTGGATCAGAGAAATGATCTCGGTGTTCTTGAAGATCCGGTCGGGCCGGGCACGTTCGACGTTGAGAATCTTGCCGCGGATCGGCAAGATCGCCTGGCTGTAGGGATCGCGAGCATCCTTTGCAGTGCCCCCGGCGCTGTTGCCCTCGACAATAAAAAGCTCGGACTCGTGTGGGTTCTTGCTCTGGCAATCGGCCAGTTTGCCCGGAAGGCCAGCACCGCTGAGGGCTGACTTTCGTACGGTCTGGCGGGCCTTCATTGCCGCGATCCGTCCCCGCTGAGCCTGGATTGCCTTGGCCACCATGGCTTTCGCTTCGCGGGGGTGTTCCTCCAACCACTCAGCCAGTTTTTCGTTGGTCGCTTTGGTGACCAGCGAACGAATGGAGACGTTGCCCAGCTTGGACTTGGTCTGGCCCTCGAACTGAGGTTCTGCCAGCCGCACCGAAATGATGGCGGTCATACCCTCCCGGATGTCCTCGCCAGCAAGGTTCTCGTCCTTCTCTTTCAGCGAGCCGTGAGCCTTGGCATAGGCGTTGACAGTGCGGGTCAGCGCTGAGCGGAAGCCCTCCTCGTGCATCCCACCTTCGGTGGTGGAGATGCCGTTGGCAAAGCTGTGGATTCCGTCGCTCTGGAAGCCGGTGTTCCACGAGAAGGCAATCTCGACTTCCTCACCATCGCCCTGCTCGGTGAAGTGGCCGATCTCCTCGAACAGTGCTTCCTTCGCGCTGTTGAGGTGGCGGACAAAGTCCCGCAGGCCGCCGTCGTAACGGAACGTGACCTCTTCGATCGAATCGTCGCGATCGTCGTGAAGCCGGAACTCCAGGCCAGCATTGAGGAACGCCATGGTTTGGAATCGCTCCATGAGCGTCTTGCGGGTGAAGTGGGTGCCCTCTTTGAAGATGGTCGGATCGGGCCAGAAACGGACCGTGGTGCCACGCCGTGGTTCGCCGTCAGGACCCGCCGGTGAGGATCCGATCTCGTGCAGCTGAACATCGGGTTCGCCGCCGTCCTTGAACGACATGAAATGCCGAGTCCCCTCACGATCGATCTCGACCTCGACTCTGGTCGACAACGCGTTCACGACCGACACACCTACGCCGTGCAGTCCGCCCGAGACCTTGTATCCCGATGCTTCACCACCGAACTTGCCGCCCGCATGCAGGACGGTGAGTACGACTTCGGCCGCCGTGAGAGGTGCAAACTTCGGGTGCACGCCGGTGGGAATACCCCGGCCGTCGTCGACCACCTCCACGCCACCATCGGGAAGGAGGCGCACCTCGATGACGCGGCAGTACCCGGCCATCGCCTCGTCAACGGCGTTATCCACAACCTCCCAAACGAGGTGATGCAAGCCGAGCGGCCCGGTTGATCCGATGTACATTCCGGGTCGTTTCCGAACCGCTTCGAGACCCTCGAGAACCTGAATGTTCTCCGCACCGTAGTCGGCTGATGCAGCAGCGATGCTGCCCTCAGATCCGTTGGTAGCGGGTGCGTTCGGGTCGCCCGAAGGAGCGGTGGACTCGACCTCTGATTCAGGAGTCGTCAAGACTCCAATTCTAGCCGCTCACAGGGGTCTACTGGTGCCGCTGCCGTACTCGAATCCCCTTTATCTGTACGCCCGGGAACCGTTCTCGTACCGCGTTGCAGATGCTTTGCTCCATCCATTTCAGCTGCGCTGCCCACGCGGAGTCATCACAGCTGATCAGTAGCACCTCTTCGGTCAGCGAAACTGGCCTGGTCACCCCAACCATTTGAGGACCGACGATTTCTTCCCACGACGTTCTCAGCCCGGTCAAGGTGTCCACCGGCGCCGACTTCAAATGACGCATGAAACGATCCATAGCGGCGGCAATCGGCGTTCCGACCGGCTGGTCGAATGGATCGTTGGGGTCCGGATCGACGTCGAAAACCGCACTGATCTCATTCAGGGACCCCGGCGGAGGTTTCGGTGAGTTGCCCATCATCTCCAGCCTTTCATACCTCAGAGCTCCGCTGTGGCAGCCCAGAAGCGCCCGGAGCGTCGTCGACCGCTGACTCCCCGGCGCCAATTTCCACCGCTCTCTGGACACTATCCACAGAGTTATCCACAACTGTGGAATTCGGAGATGTGTCCACCACTGACGGTGGGAATCGCAGGATCAGCTCGGGAGCAACCAACTCCGGGAGATCCGTGGCGCTGGTGATGATCGTTTGACCCCCGGGCAGGTTGGACAACAGCGCAGTAGCCCGACCGTCGTCCAACTCTGACAGCACGTCGTCCAGAAGCAACAGGGGCGCCTCTCCCACATGCTCGGTCACCAACTCATGGCCGGCGAAACGAAGCGCCAACGCCAGCGTCCGCTGCTCACCCTGACTGGCTTCACCACGCGAATCGAAGCCATCGATCCGAAGCCCAACCTCATCTCGGTGCGGTCCTACCGAGGTGGTGCTTCGGGCCACATCGGTCGAACGCTGATTGTGCACGTCCTGAGCCATGTCGTCGGAATCCCACGAACGCCGGTAGTTCGCCACAACCGATACTTCGGCATCGGCGAGGATTCCGTACGCCTGTGCCACTCGGGGCATCAGCGCCTCGAGCACGTGTTCCCGTAGGTAGGTGATCCGAGTCCCCAAACCCGAAAGCTGACCGTCGTATACATCCAGGGTCAGCTCGGCACCTTCGTCGAGCTTGCCTCTTACCTGCTTCAACAAGGTATTCCGCTGCTTCACCGTCCTGGCATAGTCAGCCAGCAGCGCGTCATTGCGGGGATCGAGTGCCACCATCAGATCGTCGAGGAACTCGCGTCGAACCGCAGGACCTTCTTTCACCAGTGCAAGGTCGTCGGGCGCAAACACGGTGACCCGCAACGCTCCGAGGAGATCTCGATTCTTTTGGAGCCGTTGCCTATTGACCATGACGGTCGAACGACCCGGTCCGAGCTCGATCTCGATCAAAACCGGCCGATCATCACGCACTCCCTCGGCCCGCACGATCGCCCGCTCACAACCGCGCCGGATCATTCGCTCATTGGGTGCGCCCCGAAACGACTTCAAACGAGACAACACCCCGATGGCTTCGAGAAGGTTCGTCTTTCCCGATCCGTTGGCCCCGATCACTGCGGTGAGCCCGTCGGACAAATCGACCGAGAGTTCGGCATGAGACCGAAAGTCCGTCAGCCATACCCTTTCAAGCCTCACGTGATTCCCTCCGGGGGCCCTCCACGCTCGCCTTCGGGCCTTTGCGTTCGTCTTCTCACTCGGCGCTGGCGCGCCTCGCTTGACGAACTCGGCCCTTCGGGTCGCCCGGCAACAGCGCATCTATCTTCAGACACCGGCAAACCACTTCCAATCCCGCCAGGTCGGCCCGGCAACAACGGGTCCGCTGTCGGTCACTCGCGAGGAACCGTTCTGCCGTCTGGTGTTCGGAATGTGGCTAGGAGACTCGGACGGGCATGAGGAGGTAGAGGAAATCCTCGGTCACCGGGGAGCGGAGCAACGCCGGCTTGAGCTCGTCGATCGTGTTCAATGTGACGGTGTCTCCTGGGGCGACCTCGAGCCCTTCACGCAAGAACTGTGGATTGAAGGCGATGGTCAATTCGGTACCGTCGTAGCTCGCCTCCACCTGCTCTTGAGCCGATCCGACGTCTTGGGCGATGGCTGCCAGCTGTAGCCCCTCCGCACTCATCTGAAGGCGTACCGGAGTGTTGTCTCGGGCAAGCAGGCTGACGCGTTTGAGAGCGTCGAGCAGCGAGGCCCTCTCAACGGTGAGCACATTGGGATGATGATCGGGTATGAGACCCCGATAGTTGGGGAACTGGCCCTCCAGCAGACGGGTGGATAACCGGGCGCCGGGAACCTCGAAGCGAGCATCACGTTCGCCGAAATGCAACCTGACACTGTCGCCCCGCTTGAGCAGACGATTCAGCTCGCTGAGGGCCCGTCCAGGAATCAGGACCGAACTACCTTCGGAAAGCACCTGAGCAGCACCAGCGATGTCCCGCATCGCCAGCCGGTACGAGTCGGTGGCCACAATCCGCAGACCGTCGCTCTCGGCGGAGGCGAACACGCCGGTGAGAACTGGGCGTGAGTCATCGGTGCTGGCGGCGGTGACAACTTGGCCGAACGCATCAACCAGCTCGTTGGCAGGCAACTCGATGAACTGCTCGTCAGCCTCTGGCAGCGAAGGAAACTCGTTGGAAGAGATCAGCCTGATACTGAATTCGCTTCGTCCTGCGGAGATCACCATCTCGTCGTCTTCGGCTGCACAGCTCACTGCGCCAGCGGGCAGGGACTTCACGATGCTCTCGGCCAGCTTGGCCGGAATCACAACGCGACCATCATCTTGGCCGCTGACCTGAAGCTGGGCTGAGATCGTGAGGTCGAGATCAGACCCGGTGAGCTCCAGCCGATCTCCTTCGAGGGTCGCCTGAATCCCACTCAATCCGACACTCCCGCTCGAGGACCCGACGGCTCGGCCGGCAACTCCTATCGCTTCGGTCAAGGCATCTCGTTCACACCGAAACTTCATCATCTCCCATTTCTGCTTTCGTGAGTTCTAACCGCCCGAGACGGGCTTCGGCAACACTTAAGTGCTTGTTCACTACTACCCCCATCCTTTCTCTTATTAGGAGTGGTCGTAGTAGTAGGGGCTGTGGATTGTGGATAGATGACGTTTTCCCAGTTCGAGAGGCTCCAGCTTTCCCCACCTCGATCGGGATTTCCCCAGCCAGGCCGAGGACCGCCGGCCCACGTTGTTGTTGCTCCCCACACTATCCACATGCCGCACGTGCATTGTGTTGTGGGTTTCCACTCCCTTTCCCCCGCCCTACTCGCCAGATCGAATCCTGTCCTGGATGGCCCGCTGCACCTTGATGTACCTGTCATAGAAGTCAGCTCGTTCCGCCAGCCGTTCTTCTGAGGTCTTGATGGCATGGAGCACCGTCGTGTGGTCGCGATCGAAGAACCCACCAAGCTCCGCCAGCGAATGGTTGGTCATGTCCCGCGACAAGTACATGGCGATCTTGCGATACTCGACCAACGCACGCTTTCTGGAAGCGCTTACCAACTGATCCACGCTGTAGCCCGAAACCTTGGCGGTCTCTTCGAGAATCAGTTCGACCGAAATGTGAACCTCTGATGCGGGCACCAGATCTCGTAGTACCGACTCGGCCAATTCCAGGGTGATGGCGTCGTTGAACAGATTGGAGCGCGCATACACCTGGCGCAGCGCTCCTTCGAGGGATCGAACGTTGTCAGACACCCGGTTGGCGATCAGCGCGCACACATCGCTGGGAAGCCAGAACCCGATCCGCTCGGCGAGAGAGTTGAGAATCGCCATCCTGGTTTCGATGTCCGGAGGCTGGACGTCGACCACAAGACCCTGGCTGAACCTGGTTCGCAAACGTTCCTCGAGATCCTGAATGCCATCCGGCTTGGAATCGCAGCTGATGACTACTTGGGATCCGAGGTCGTACAGCGTGTTCAGCGTGTGGAACAGTTCTTCTTGAAGCCCACTCTTGCCGGCGATGAACTGAATATCGTCGATCAGCAGCACGTCGAGTTTCCGCATCCGGGCTGCGAAGGCGGGAACCGAATTCGAGCTGATCGCCACGACAAACTGTGTGAGGTACTCCTCGGTGGTGATGAAGAGGCAACTCTTGTCGGGAAACAGGGTGTTGACGTTGTGCCCGAAACCTTTGAGAAGGTGCGTCTTGCCGAGCCCGGATTCGCCGTAGATGAACAGCGGGGTGTACTTCACACCGGGAGCCTCGGAGGCTGCAACGGCGGCAGCGTGTGCGAACCGGTTGGAATTCCCGATGACGAAGTTGTCGAAGGTGTACTTCTCGCTGTCTATGGCACTCGCCGCAGATGCAGTGACTGCCGCAACCGAGCTTTGAGCGCCGTCTCGCAAGTCGATACTGGCATCGTTGCCAGCTGTGTCGCCGGTCCGTTGATCGTTCAACGCCCCCACGGTTCCGCGACCTTGTGCGGAGTCGGTATGCAGGCGCATCTGAGCGACCGAGACACGTACTTGCACGGTTCGGTCCAGGTACTCGCTGGCGATGGACTCCATCCGTTCGAGCGTGTTGGTGCTGAGACGATTGCGATGCAGATCGCTGGGCACTGCCAGGTCGAGCACGAGCTCATCCAGCTGGAGAGGCTGCAACGGCTGGATCGTGCCTCGGAACACCCCCGGAGGGACTTCGGACTTGAGTTGCTGTTTGAGGTGGGTGACGAGATCGGACAGGGTGTCGCTGCCGTCGTTGAAGGCGAGAGTCATGCGATCCTCGGGTGTGGAGACTTCAGTCTGAGCCGCCAAGGGCGGATCCAGAAAATGTGTGCGGCGTGTGGGCTCGGAGAACAACGTTCTCGCGCTCACACCGCACCGTTTCCACGACATTGCGTGGTTGACAGTGGGTCCGAGTACGAATGCTCCGCTCCGAGATCCCGTGGGCAGTTGAACCTACTCCCCCTCGTTATCCACCGCACCCGAAACGATAAAAAGGATGCCTGGGCTGCGCATTATCGCCAGACTCAGCACGGCGTGCGATCGCCGGGTGACGAAGGGTAGTGAAGACGCGGTCTCTACCGATGACTTCTCTGCAAACGGAGGGCGGCCCGGGGCCACGGTTTGCTGTGGGAAACTTCAGCGTAGGGTCTAGCCTTGTGACGTTGCGTCGCGCCGGTTAGCACCGAACGCAACGAGTACCAATCGCAGCCAAGCTGCGCGGTGTCGGCACGAGGCCAGCGCCGTATTCAGTTCGACGAGGTGTCCTGTGTCCAAACGGACGTTCCAACCCAACACCCGCAAGCGGGCCAAGAAACACGGATTCCGCCATCGCGCATCGACCCGAGGCGGTCGGGCCGTGCTGCGGGCTCGCCGGCTCAGAGGTCGTCACCGACTCAGCGCGTGATTTCCGCGCTCTCCCGCCGAGACGATTTCCTGCTGCTTCAACGGTCTGGAATTACGCGCCGCTCAGGACCTCTTCGAGCGCGTGTCGTCCTCGCAGAAAACCCCCCGGTTGGATCGGTCAAGCTCGGATTCACCATCGGCCGGAAGTTCGGCCCGGCGGTGAAGCGCAACCGAATCCGACGCCGACTTCGACACAGCATTGTTGACGCTGCCCAAACGACCACAGTCGGGACCAGCCACGTGCTGATCGGGGCCGCCCCAGCTGCCCTTTCCGCCAGCTACCCGGAGCTGGTAGGCCATTGTCGACGATTGTTGGAGGCGGCGTGATAAAGCGAGCGCTTCTCAAGCTGATCAACCTGTACCGCGCCACCGCTGCGGTTCGTACCCCGCGCTGCCGCTACATACCGAGTTGCTCTGCCTACACCGCAGAAGCGATCGAACTCCATGGGGCCGCTAGGGGCTCCTGGTTGGGCGTGAAAAGAATCTGTCGCTGCCACCCGCTTGGTTCCCATGGGTTCGATCCGGTTCCCGAGGCATCTTCGACATGATCGACAACCTGATCCAATTCATCGCCCGCTTGCTCTCAGGGATCTACGGGCTGCCGGTCCTCGGAGGCAGCTACGGCTTCAGCATCATGCTGCTGACCCTGGGCATCATGATCGTGGTGATGCCCCTGACGCTGAGGGCAACCAAGAGCACCATCAAGATGTCGATGGTTGCGCCGGAGCTGAAGCGAATTCAGAAAGAGTTCAAGGACGACAAAGAGCGCCAGAACGAAGAGATGATGTCGCTCTATCGCGAACACGGGATCAACCCGATCGGTGGCTGTCTCCCCGTGTTGGCTCAAGCACCGATCTTCCTGGTGTTGTTCCAGGTAATCCGAGGTTTGACCCGCAGGTTTGAAGACGCTCCCTTCTCCGGTGTCGTCAACAAGGTGTACGAGGTTCAGAACCGGGCCTCGGAGGCTCCTCAGCCCGAGGAGTTCTTTCCGCGGTATCTCGATCGAAGCTCCGACATGTTTCTGAGTCTGATCGGGCGCACCGAAATGACGTTTCTGAGGGTCTTCGATCTCGGAGCTCAGCCCAACGAAGTTCTCCAGAGCAGCTTCTTGAAGTCGATTCCGTATCTCTTGCTGATCGCGTTCTTGGTAGGAACCTCGTTCTACCAGCAGAAACAGATCACGGCCCGCCGGTCCCCCGGCTCTGATGGTGACGAGAATCCGGTCCTTCAGCAACAGCAGGCGATACTCAAATTCTTGCCATTTCTCACCGGTATCTGGTCATTCTTCTTCCCGACCGGCCTCAGCGTGTACTGGGCGACATCGAACTCGTTTCGGATCGCTCAGCAGGCCTACATCACCCGGACGATCTACTCCAAAAAGGATGACATGGAGGCCTCGTTCCAGGAGCGGCTCGAGGCGCGGAAACGTGAAGCACCAACGGACACCAAGAAGACACCTCCGGTCACCGAGGACTCAGTCGACACTGAAGTTGCCTCAGCACCTGACGGCAACGCCTCAAAGGTTGAACAGAGGCGACAGAAGGAACTCGAGCGCAAGAAAGCGATTCGGGCCAAAGCGAAGGCCAAGGCCAAATCGGGGGACGACACCGGCGGCCACCCCAGCTCAACTCGCATTACTCCGAAGGGGACCAAACCCCAGCAGCGAAGGAAGAAGAGATAACGATGGAATGGATCACGGTTACCGCACCGTCTGTTTCTGAGGCGAAAGAGTTGCTTCTCGACAAGCTCGGTGTTCCCGACGGAGAAGCAGAATTCATTGTCGAAGACGAAGGCGAATCGAAATTCTTTGGCTTCCGCAAGACCGAGGCCAGAGTAAAGGCCAGGGTCCTTCCCAAGGGGCCCGAGCCACGTCGGGAACGCAAGCGGGGTCGAAACGACCGGGGCGGTGCGAAGAAGCAGGCCAAACAGAAACCCTCAAACAAATCCGGTGATCGCACACCAAAAGAGGGTCGAAACAACGAAAGCCGAAGCCGGGGTGCAGGGAAGAAGTCCAGCTCCGACGCTTCAAATGACATCGCAGCCAAACCACAGAACAACCGAGACCAATCCAAGAAGCGACAGGGCCGGCCAAAGGTCCAGAAAGAGGAGATCAGCATGGACCAGGTAGTCGAGAACATGCAGAACTTCCTGGACGGTTTGACCACCGCATTCGGGATCGATGAGAAAGCCGAGATCGAGCAGGACGAAGAGAACATCATCGGTCACATCAGGGGTCAACACGGTGTGCTGGTTGGCCCGAAGGCCCGGACACTCGACGCTATTCAAGAACTCACCAAGATTGCCGCGTTCAAGGGCGGCACCTCACCGGCCAGGCTCAAGGTCGACGTGGGTGGCTACCGTGCCAAACGTGCCGCAGCCCTGGCCGAGTTTGCACAGAAGGCCGCGGACAAGGCTATCGATGATCAAACCGAGGTTGTGCTGGAGCCGATGACTTCAGCGGATCGCAAAGTCGTTCATGACGCCCTGTCAGAAATCGACGGCATCGAGACGCGATCGGTCGGTACTGACCCACGTCGTCGGGTCGTGATCGCGCCCCTTACGAGCGAGTAACCAGTCGGCTCCTGGGTCTGACTTGGACTACCCAGCTTCTCCACAGCTGATCCAGGTTCTGGAAGAGTCCCATCGACGGGGCTTTCTGGGACCAGGTCCCCTGGATCCACACCTCAGGAGTGCACAGGCCTTTGCACAGGCCTTGCCTATGGTCTGCATAAAGGGAGAGTGCTCTCTACTAGATCTCGGCAGTGGAGGTGGACTCCCCATGTTGCCGCTCCTTTCCTGGCTACCCAAGTTACGGAGCACCTTGATCGACGCCAGATCCAAGCGGACCCGCTTTCTTGAGGAGGCGGTGGAGACGCTCGGCGTGTCAGATCGAGTAAGGATCGTGACGGCCCGGATCGAAGACGTATGGAATGAAAACGCCGGACACCACGCAGTGACGGCCCGGAGCTTCGGTCCGCCATCGGCAACACTTGAAATAGCGACCGCTCTCTTACTCACGGGCGGCGTGGCGCTGATTAGCGAACCACCTGGCGGACGCCTATGGGCTGCCGATGGGCTGCATAGACTTGGGGTTGTGCAGCGGTCTGCACCCGGCGCGGCGATCGCAGAGTTTCAGAAGCTGCGGGACGGTCCCCCTCTGCGCCGTTGGAAACATCTTGTCGACCGGCCGAGCGTCGACGTTCGTGTGTGGAATGCATAGGCCTCACTGAAAGTTGCCGTGCACTCCCCCAGTTGCCTATGGGTAGCTCCTAGAGTCAGGTTGATGGCACGAATCTCTGCTGACCAGATCGGACTCCGTGACGCAGCTGACTTGTTTGGCGTGTCGATCGATACCCTTCGGCGGCGAATACGTGACAATCAGCTGGAAGAAGCCCAGCTTGTGCAAGGGCCCTTTGGTGCAACGTGGGTTTTGCCCCGGCAATCGCTGGATGCGATTGCGACGCGGGAGCACTGGGACATCGGTGATGTTTCACGTGACGCGGCCCATGGGCAGCCGCCGCCGCCACTGCCGCCTGAGCCGGTCGGCGTACCTGATGCAGAGCCTGAAGGCCCGGGAGCACTGATCGATCTCACCGAGACCGATCAGGTTGACCCGGGTGCCCAGCATTCGGCACCCTCGGGCGATGGTGCGGTGGTTCGCCTGGACCAAGGGTCGGCTTCGGACGCGAGCGTTGTGGTCGCCGATCTGACCGCAACCGTTGCAAGCGAGGTCGCCAAGGGGTTGACCGACAATGTGCAGATGGAGCTCACCGCAGTCCGTGAGGCGATCACCGCGGCTGAGGTCAAGGCCGTTGCTGCCGAGGCCAGGACCGACGCTCTGAGAGCAGAGAAGGGGCGTCTTGAGGCTCAGCTGAAACGGGCGGAAGCCGACATTGAGTACTGGCGTTCACAGCATGATCGCCTCGATCGAGATCTGGACCGCGAGCGAGGTCTGCGGACCAGCGCCGACAAGGCAAAGGCTGTAGCCGAGTCCGAGACCCGCGAGGTTCGGCAGCGGGTTGCTGAGCTGACGGTGGACCTGAACGATACGCAGACTCGGGAGCGAGCACTCATCGCTGCGGAGACCGCACTTGCCGCAGAGGTCGATCAGGCAACGATGGCGATGGGGTGGTGGTCCCGCCGCCGGCTGGAACGACTTCGGGCAAGATCAGCTTCGAGAACCCCACCAGCACCGACGGGGGAGTAGGATCGGCCAGGTCCGGGATTTGGCTTTGTGGCCGGGACCGGTCCGTGGCCCGATACTTGCGAAACGTGAAACACTAAATGGAGAACAGTCTCTATATGGAACCCGATGCGCCTGCTGTGGCGACACCTCGACGGCAGCCGCGGATTATTGCGGTGGCGAACCAGAAGGGGGGCGTCGGTAAGACCACCACAACGGTGAGCCTCGGTGCCGCCGCGGCCGATCTCGGGCACCGGGTGCTCATCATCGACCTGGATCCCCAAGGAAATGCGTCCACGGGCCTCGGTATCAATCCGCGGAATCTGCAGGCAACGATGTATGACGTCATCATCAGTCAGATCCCGCTGGATGACGCCATCGAGGCGACGATCGTCAAGAACTTGTTCATCGCCCCGTCAAACCTCGATCTTGCCGGGGCCGAAATCGAACTCGTGCCAGCGATGTCCCGGGAAACTCGGTTGAAATCGGCCATCGCCACTGTGGCCGACGACTTCGACATCGTGCTCATCGATTGTCCACCGTCGTTGGGGCTGCTGACCATCAACGCTTTTGCGGCGGCTTCTGAGGTACTCGTCCCGATCCAGTGTGAGTACTACGCCCTGGAAGGGCTCGGGCAGCTCCTCAGAAACGTCACGTTGGTGCAGCGCAACCTGAATCCGGCGCTCGAGGTTTCCACAATCGTCCTGGTGATGTTCGACGCTCGCACCAAACTGGCGGCACAAGTTGCTCGTGAGGTTCGGGGACACTTCGAAGACAAGGTCTGCAAGACCGTGATCCCTAGAACGGTTCGCCTCTCGGAGGCACCCAGTTTCGGGCAGCCGATCACCGTCTATGCCCCAACCTCTCGAGGCGCGATTGCCTATCGGGATCTAGCCGCGGAAGTCGCAGGCGTCCGGACCCCGGTATAGGTCATGTCGCACGGAATTCACTCCCTCATCCCGCCCCCAGTGGATTCGGTCACGAACGGGACCTCCGCCGAAGGCCCACCGCCGACCGCCGAGGGGGAGAGGCGCTCCAACGCCGAACAAGTGGTGGGCCGACACCAGATGATTCCCCTGGCAGCCATTCACGCCAACGCGTATCAGCCTCGCACTACCTTCGATGAGGAATCACTCGAGGCATTGGCTCAATCGATCGCTGCGCTCGGCGTTCTCCAACCAATTCTCGTGAGGCGATCTGGGGATGGGTTCGAACTCATCGCAGGCGAGCGCCGATGGCGAGCCTCACAGCTCGCCGGTCTCGGCTCGATCCCCGCAATTGTCCGAGAAATCGACGATGAGCGATCACTGGGCGAAGCTCTGGTCGAGAACATTCAGCGACAGGATCTCAACGCCATCGACGAGGCGTTCGCGTTTCAGCAGCTGATGGAGGACTTTCACCTTTCACAGAATGAGATCGCGGAGCGGGTGGGCAAGAGCAGGGCAAGCATCGCCAATACGATTCGACTGCTTCAATTGCCCGGGTCACTACGTCAGCTTGTCTCGGCCGGGGAGATCACCGCTGGACATGGCCGTGCGCTCCTGATGGTCGATGACGCTGACGAGCAGCTTCGTCTCGCCGGTGAGTGCATCAAGGCGAGCTGGTCGGTGCGCCATCTCGAGGCGGTTGTGCGAGGCGAGACCAGGGACTCTCTCAAGTCCCAGTCCAAGAGCGCATCCGGAGCGAGATCCAAGTCCCGGGCGCCCAAGTCCGACGGAACAAACGGCGTCACCTCCACCGCAGCGCTTGAGGTGGAGGACCAGCTCAGCACCGTTTTCAACACGTCGGTCGAGGTTGTCGACAAGGGTGGTCGTCAGCAGCTCATCATCGACTTTGCCGACGCCGAGGACTTGGCCCGCATCGTGGCCATCATGGTCTCGGACACGGAATAGGACACACTCATCAGGGGTTCACTTCCGTGACCCCAACGCACTGCGGAAAAGGAAATCAATGTCAGACAACACTCTCACCCTCAACGCCGACAACTTCGATGAAGTCCTGGCGGCGTCTGAGACCCCGATCGTGGTCGACTTCTGGGCCGAATGGTGCGGACCCTGCAAGATGATCGCACCGATCCTCGAGGAGATTGCCGAAGAACAGGCGGGCAAGGTGCGGATCGCCAAACTCAACGTGGACGACGCCTCCGAGATCGCGATGCGATACGGCGTGATGAGCATCCCAACCATGATCAAGTTCACCGCAGGCGAAGTAGACAAACGTGTCACCGGTGCAAAGGCAAAGGGACAGCTGATGGAAGAACTGGCGCTGTAATTCCCCTGCAGGGGGCCCGGTTCAGGCGCCACGGAGGCTTGAGCCTGCGGCGCCGATCACCCTTGGCCACCCAATCGATAAGCGGGGGCTCGCGCTCGCTGCGTGGTTCGTGTTCTCATTCGCTGGCGCTCACTTCACGAACCACTACGCCTTCGCTTCAGGGGCCTTCTGCGCTAGCCGTGCGCGGGGTTCAGTCCCAGCGCTGACCCGATGGCCCGGCTAGTGCCCCTCCACCACGGGCTACGTGGGCCGGTGCGAGACGAGTTCTGAAGGGACCACGAAGCGAGCGCCAGCGAGTGAGAACGTGGGCCCGTAAGAACGAGCGATGGCAACGGAACCTCCGTGGCAACGTTCCCCCTGAAGGGGAGTCATTGCTCGAGCCAGCGTTCGGCGTCTAGTGCAGCGGCACAGCCCGAGCCGGCGGCGGTGATGGCCTGACGGTACTTGTCGTCTTGAACGTCGCCGCAGGCGAAGACACCTTCGACGTTGGTCTGGGTGCCGTGGGGACTGGTGACCAGATAGCCGCTGTCCTTCATCTCGAGCTGGCCCTTGAAGAGGTCGGTGTTGGGCCGGTGCCCGATCGCAATGAACAGTCCGCTGGCAGCCATTTCGGTCTTCTCACCGGTCAGAACGTTTTCCAGTTCGACACCGGTCATCGAGTCGCCTCCGAGGACGTCGGTGACGACGGTGTTCCACAGGAACTTGATTTTCGGATTGGCCATGGCTCGATCTTGCATGATCTGGCTCGCCCGCAACTCATCCCGCCTGTGCACGACGGTGACCGACTGTGCGAACTTGGTCAAGAAGTTTGCTTCCTCCATGGCGGAGTCGCCGCCGCCCACCATCACGATGTCCTGATCGCGGAAGAAGAACCCATCGCAGGTTGCGCAGGTCGAGACTCCTCGGCCGATCAGGCGTTGCTCGTTGGGGAGTTCAAGCATGAGCGCTTTTGCGCCGGTTGAAATGATGATGGATTTGGCTTGGTAGGTGGGTTCGGCCGCGTCAGGGTCACCTACCCAGATGCTGAATGGTCGGCTGGAGAGATCGACCTTGGTGACCTTCTCGGTCCTCAGGTCGGCTCCGAAACGCTCGGCCTGGGCTCGGCAGTTCAGCATGAGTTCGGGACCCATGATTCCTTCCGGGAAGCCGGGGAAGTTCTCGACTTCGGTGGTCAGCATCAACTGACCGCCAGGCTGGTCACCGGTAGAGGATGGTTCACCCTCGATCACGAGCGGATCGAGTGAGGCACGAGCGGTGTAGATCGCTGCGGTGAGGCCGGCGGGGCCGCTTCCGATGATCGCTACGTTTCTGACGTCGGGCATGTTTCTTTGTTCCTTCGAGAGGGTGGTTAGGGACCGTAACGGGCCCATCGTTGGCTAACCAACCGAGCGCGCTGGTTGTTCCAGAGCGGTGTCGGGCACGCCAGAGGTGACCTACTGCTCTTTCTTGCGCCAGAGAATCCATCCGCCGATGAGGAAGATGACACCGAACATGAGGTAGCTCGGCCAGATTTCGCCTTCCTCGACGAAGGGCAGGATCTTGGCCCAGATGACACCCACAAAGCGC
>JBLYYW010000319.1:0-4022 GCA_048550155.1 Acidimicrobiales bacterium
GAAGAACGCCATCCATTCAGGTACGCATGGTGCGATTGGGCAGGCCGAGGAGCCGACGCGAACTGGAATCGCGCCTTCAGTTGTCAGTAATCGCGCGCTCGGGGAGTTGGCCAGGAGCCAACGAGGTGCCGGCCAGCCGCTCGCCCCGGCCGTGCGGGCCAACATAGAACAACTGGCCGGCGGTAACCTCGGCGCAGTCCGAATCCACGAAGGCACGGCCGCACAACGGATCGTGGAGAGCGTCGACGCACGGGCCGCCACTCTGGGTTCGGACGTCTTCATGGGTGCTGGAGCGTACAAACCACACACACTGGCAGGGCATGCGCTACTCCGCCATGAATCGGTCCACACACTGCAGGCGTCTCGGTCAGGGGCTGCACGCTCAGGTGAGGTCGCGGTCTCATCACCGCGGGACTCGACCGAACGCGACGCGCGGCGCGGTTTCGCGGGGGCGCGCTGCGCCACACCGCAGATGCTCCATCGGTTCGGCACCGCGGAACATCTCAGTCTCGGCGACGCCGCCACTGCCATGACCCCGGCGAATCAGGTGGAACTGAGTCCCGACTATTACATTTCCTTCGGCGACATGGTCGCGATGGCCGGAGATTTTTTCGCCAGCCTCGGGCAGATGCGGCGCCTCGCGGCCAACGAAGGTACCGGAGCGGGGACAAGGGAGGAGATCGAGTACGTACGGACGGTGAAGGTCCGAAAGACCAAGTCGAAGACAGACTTCAGCGACGCCGCCGTCGAAGCTGCGGACACCCGCTATCTCACGCTCGCCGGATCCAACCAGAGCCACTTTGTGCGACCACACGGCGAGACTATCGACCCGATGTCGGGCGACACAGCGCTACCGCAGGGGTCGGGTATCGCGTTCAGCGAGGTCAGCACCATTCTGCAGACGTGCGGTCTCCCCCGGGAGGCACCAAGCCTGGAGGGCAGCCCACGGTTCTATCGCTACTACCACGTGGCGGCCCTCCGGGATGCTGTGTATGCCGGGGCTGCGGGCCGTTCGGTCGACGCTGCCATGGCGGCCGAGGCCTTCGCAGGCCACTATCTGACCGATGCGTTCGCCGCAGGCCACGTGCGCACGCCTCGGCTGGCTGTACGGGAGCACTGGAACGAGATCGTTCCGATGTTTGGGCACAACGTGTCCGGCTGGATTGCGCAGGAAGTCTCGCGAGGGATAGCCCAGGAACTCAGCTTCTCCGCCGGTCCGCTCGGCAGCTTCTCCGTGAGAGAGGACGTGCTCTTTGGTGGCGTCGGTTTTGACGCGCCTATGCTCGGCAACGGCGTCCTCGACACGGTCACCACCACGTTTGCGGCAAAGGGAATAACCTTCACCTTCGGTGACGTGGTCAGCGCGGCACTGCACGACTTGGACAATCACGAAGGCATCGATGCGATGATTCAGAGAGGCCCTGGGCTTGCAAGCGTGAGTCTCTTCGGCGACGGGAACCTCGGCAGCGGTGACGAGCAACGGCTCGCAATTGAAGCGATCCAGAAGGGCGTCGCCGAGGTGAATCGAGCACACGCCATGGGCCGCAGTGGGGCCGAGGCAATGGACGTGGTGTTGACTTTGGCCGGCACCGGACTCTTCGACGCTGAGGTGATGATTCCGAACACGGCTCCCGAGGAAGCGCCTCAGATTTGGGACTTCGCTAACGTCGATGACCTTCTCAAGTCGGAGAGCTTCCAGGAAGGACTGGCAATCTTCGGACGAGAACAGCAGTCGACGCTGACCGAGCAGGCCGCCGACCTTCCCGAGATGGCCAGGGGTCCGTTCGAGTCACGAGTGGCGGAGCCGTTCGGCTCTGATCCAATCGGGACACTGCAAAGGATCCTTGCCTGGGTCCCTGACACCGGGGGCGGTATGTTTGGGCACAACACCGACGACAACGCGTCCGATTACATCGATCAGGCTCGTGCTACCGAGGGTGGCCTCGAATCGTTGACGGTCGACCAACGAAAGCAGCTGGTTCGGGACCTGATAGATGGTGCCACCGTCGGAGAGGATGAGGACCAGATCATGCGTGTGCTCCGTACGGCGTCTTCAGCGGATGCTCGCACGGTCATCCAGTCGATTGGTTGGTCGAAGATGCACAGCGACATCGACGACTGGGTCGGCGAGGAGTTCGCCGAGGAGTTTCCCGAGGAACAGTACGCACGATGAGACGCTACTGCCGGTTGGCACGCGGATCGCCCGGAAGGAATCCTGCGAGTGCGCCGATTGTGCGCCACACGACGGGCACACCCGGCCGGGTAGGCCATGTTGTGATGTGTGAGGGGTCATCCAGGACTAATGCATTTCCGAGGTATCGATGCGACAACCGCCGTCCGATGTCACTACGTCGGAACGCCGCGGCTCCGCCGGTCGTGACGGTCTGAATCGCGTGGCCCGTCTCATCGGCGTTCATGGTCGCGATTGCCGAGGGGGTTCAGAGGTCGAGATGGAGGCGGAGTGCGTCGTCGAGTTGGTCCATGAGGTGGAACGGGACGGTGCCGATCAAGGTTCCGATGCGTTCGATGGCTACGGAGCGGACTTGTTCGGCTTGTGCTTTGGAGTCGACGTCGAGGCCGGTCTCGTCGGAGGGAAGGAGTGTTTGAAAGGGGTAGACGTTGTCGATGTTGGACGTGACGGGGACCACCGTGATCACCCCTCGGCCGAGTCGTTGTGCTGTGGTCGTGGCTCCGTCGTTGCTGACGATCACGCCTGGCCGCGTGTGGGCTGCTTCGCTCCCGACGACTGGGTCGAGGTTGACGAGGCGGATCTCCCTGCGATGCATCAGGTGTCCGCTGTTGTGGTGTCCCAGGCTGTGTTGTCGGGATCGTTTGACCACTCTGTGAAGGCGGCGGCGTAGGAGTCGGTGAGTTCTGATGCCCGTAGTAGGCGGATCGCACGCTGGAGCGCTGCGGAGCGTGATGGGACTCGGTGGGTCTTGACATAGTTGTCGAGAAATTCGATGTCTTCGTCTGGGACGCTCACGCTGACCTTCATGCTGTCATACTACTCGAGTAGCAGCAGCGGTGCTACCCCTGACATGCGCCGGCGCAATACCGGTTGATCGGCTGCCGGTAGCGATGAGCGGCTCTGTTGCATCGTGCTGGCGTAGTAGGACGATCAGTTGGTGGCCCAACACGATGATCTCGAGATCCTGCGAACCCGCCGCAATGAGTGCGGATCTTTGACTTGTCAGAAATCTGCGTCGCTGAGAAGTCGTTGTAACGCTTCCACTTGGGGTACGAGGAGGATCCACGCAGGATCCTGAACAAGACCAAGCTTTTTCAGCTATCTGACGAATCCCTGATCGGTCAGCTTTCAATGAATCATTGGTACTCGAGGCCTCAGGTGTAACAAGAATGGTCGATTCTGGAGACCAACACGGAAGTCTCCAAGATTGAAGCACCCATCTATCGTCGGTGGCACCGACAAGAGGTGCCACCGTTCAGCGTTTCAGGTAGTCCAATCGATCTCGGGCGACTCCGCATGTGGTACTGGCAGCAGTCAGCGCAGCAGTCGAAGCGTCCCAGGCGAAGAGGGAATCTACTCCGATCTCCTTCAGCAGACACTGGGCTTCCTCGGCGGTGAAACCCGACTCTAGGAGCGAGTCGAGCACCAAGACTTCCAGCTGCTCCTCAAGTGATGGGGCTCCGGCTTCCCCGTGTGACCATGCGAGCCAGGCATCGGGGTCCTCTCCCAGATCCTCGCCGGTGACAGATCGAAGAGTGAAGAGCGCAAGGTTGTCGAGGCCCAAGTACTGGTACCAATCGTCCTGGGTCGCCTTCAAGTACAGCTGTGCAATCGGCAACGCGATCGGATTGCCGCTCTGAACCTGGAGTGCGGCGGGGCCCATCTCCGCCAGGAGCCGGAGTGACGTCTCGGCTGCCGGTATGTCCCGGTCTTGATCGATTCTGAATTGCTGGACGAGCGCTGGGGCTGCGGCTGGACCCCATATATCAACAAAGGCAGTGAGCAGAGCTGGCTGGAGGGCAGCGCCGAAGGGCGCGTCTGATTCGTACAC
>JBLYYW010000320.1:0-5693 GCA_048550155.1 Acidimicrobiales bacterium
CCCGAAGCACTGCCGCCTCGAACGACTCGATGGCCGAGTCCCACTGACACAGGCGCTCCATCAGGTCTCGGGCGGCGCGAGCTGCATCCTGGCGAGCCTCTTCGTCATCGACCCACTTCATCACCGAGGCCATGAACGCCGGGCCCAACTCGGCGAACTCGGTGGATCGGTCGTCGCCGATCATGCCCATCAGACCCCGCAACGGTGTCGAAACCGTCGGAAGTCCTGAGCCCAAATACTGCAGCACCTTTCCCGGTAGGGCGTTCTCGGTTACCTCGCTCCGATCGAATGGGTTGATGGCTACGTCACCCAAGGACAGGTAGTCGGCGAGAACCTCGTAGTCGACGAAACCGGTGATCCGAACCTGAGACTCGATCTGGAGATCTGCCGCCAGTCGACGAAGTGCCGCTTCCTCCTCACCGCCGCCGATCAAGAGCACCACCATGTCCGGGTTCTCCTTCAGCCAGGGTGCACACAACCGCAAGAACGGATCGAGCCCGGCGAACCGATACAGGGTTCCCATGAACAGAACCACCCGATCGGTGCCAGCGATATTCAGTTCCGCAGCCAGGCCGGAGTGTCGTGGACGACGCTGAAACCGTTCCAGGTCGAGTCCCGGGTATTCGATCGACACGGTGTCGGGGTCCGCGCCGTGCTCCACCACATAGTCCGCCAGCCCGACGTTGTGGGTAGAGATGGCGTCGGCGTTTCTGTAGATGTAGTGCTCGGCCAGTCGAATCAGTGGCGCAAGGCGGGTCTTTCGGATCCCGTGTGAGACGTCGATTGCGCGAAACAAGACCGGGACGCCATACCGTTTCGCCAGCCGGACCGTCTGCCAGCCGTTGGTGGGAACCCCGTAGAGCACCACGAGGTCGACGTTGCCGGATTTCAAGAGACCTCGAATCACCGGTCCGTGAGTAACGCTGGCCAGGGGGCGATCGAAAGGCGGGGCCAGCACTCGACCGGGGGTGATCACCCGCACTGAGGCCCCGGTATGGGCGCGGCTATAGCCTTCGACCACCGTTGAACGCAGCGCCAGAAGACGATTCAAACCGGTTGGTTTGATCCCTTCGGGAAAGTCCACGAAGGTGACATCATGGCCCCGCAACGACAGCAGCTCCGGGTAGTCGTGTATTTCGAAGACGACCTTGTTGGCATAGCTGACCTCATGAACGAAGAGAATCTTCACGCCAGACCCTCCGATTCACATAGTCGGTGTAGCTGGTGATCGTCTTCACCACCCGCCAGGACACATCGAGCGCTCGATAGTCCTCGGGCGTTTCGGCTCCGCCGGTCGTTTCATAGTGGTTTCTGACCAAGTTGATCGACTCGATGAGGCGCTCGGGAGATCGGCCGGTCATCACCAGCACGCCCGTATCCATACCCTCGGGCCGCTCGTGTACCTCCCGAAGAGTGACCGCTGGGAACCCCAACATGGACGACTCTTCGGTGACCGTTCCGCTATCGGAAATCACGCAGTAGCTATTCGCTTGAAGCGCCACGTAGTCGGCGAGTCCAAGCGGAGGAAGCGCCGCAATTCGTTTGTCCAGCCCGACATCGGGATTCGCTGCAAGCCGGTCGCGGGTGCGGGGGTGAAGCGACAAGATCATCGGCATGTCGAAGTGTGCAATCGCTGCGTTCATCGCATCGATCGTCTCGATCAGCGCATCCTTGCGATCGACGTTTCCCTCTCGGTGAACACTTCCGACCAGATAGCGGCCAGCGGTGAGATCGAGACGACTGATGACATCAGAGGCTTCGATTGCGGCGGCGTGATGCTTCAGAACCTCGGCCTGGGGCGACCCGGATTTCACAATCCGTTCGCTGGGGAAACCCTCCCGCAACAGGTTGGCGCGAGCGTGTTCTGTGTACGGGAGGTTGATGTCGCTGAGGTGGTCAACGATGCGACGATTGATCTCCTCGGGTACACGTTCGTCGAAACACCGGTTCCCGGCCTCCATGTGGAAGATGGGGATCCTCAGCCGCTTTGCGGAGATGGCGCCGAGTGCGCTGTTGGTATCACCGAGGATGAGCAGTGCATCGGGCCGGACGTCGCGCAGCACGCGATCAACGGCAACGATCACGTTGCCGGTCGTCTCCGCCGCGGAGTCGCCGGCGGCATCGAGGTAGATGTCGGGCGAGGGCATGTCGAGTTCGTCGAAGAAGATCTGGCTGAGCTCGCGGTCATAGTTCTGACCGGTGTGAATGAGTACGTGATCTGTCGTTTCGGCCAGGAGTGCGACCACGCGACTCAGCTTGATGATCTCGGGTCTCGTACCGACCAGGGTCGCGACCCTCATCGACTGAGGCTCCCAAGCTCCAACGCCTGGTAGAACTGTTCGTCGGCACCGAGGGAGTACAACATGTCATCCCAGCGGGGGTGCCGGAGACCGGTGGTGTCCCAGAAGCGATCCGAGATCAGACTGCGATCGATCATCGGGAGGTCGACGGGAACGATGTCCAAGTCGAGGTCCAGTCGGGAATTCAGCCCGGTGAGCAGATCGAGTTTCGAGATCGGGGGCGCCGAGATGTGCCAGAGGCCCGTGAGGTCAGGGTGTTCACCGATCAGATGGCTGATGACCCACGCCAGATGCTCGGTGGTGAGACCCGAGAAGATCGCGTTGCGAAAACCCCGGACCGAATTGCCTCGTTGCGTCCTCGCCCACTCGACGAGGCTCAGGCTGCCGGACAGCTGCCGTCCGATGATCGATGTCCTGATCGTGAGTCCTTCGGCCTCGCTCAGTTCGCCGAGCAGCTTGGACCGCCCATAAAGATCGATCGGATCTGGAAGTGCGTCTTCGGCATAGGGTCCGGCCCGACCGGAAAAGACGCAATCGGTGGACAGGTGAAGCAAACGGATGTTGCGCTCGCCGCAAAGGCTGGCCAGCTGATGGGGAAACAACGCGTTGCACTCGATGGTGGGCACCGCCTCGGCCGCAGTCTCGCGTTGCTTCACCACACCGATGCAGTTGATCACCACTTCGGGGGTTGTCTCGTCGATCGAGCGGCGAACGCTGTTCAGGTCAGAGCTTTCGACGCCAGTGATCAATTGGACGCTGTCGAACGCGGGTGCGAACAGATCGTCGGCTCGACGACCTCGGATCGTTCCGGCGACCACGTGCTCGGGCGACAGCACCCGACACAACATGTGGCCCATCATTCCCTGGGCGCCGAGGACAAGGATGCGCTTCATGTCAACGAAGCAGTTCGAGGGTCGGGTCTGTGGCCGGCACCTGTTCGATCAGCAGTTGGTTGTCGTGCAGCAACTGGAGCGTCTCGTCGAAGGTCATGAGGAACTTGTCCGAGCTCAGTTCGTCGGCGAGGGCCGGCTGGTCAACGAGTCCTCCGCCCAGTTCGTTCAGCATGGGCTTGATCACGAAGAAGCCATCTCGTTCGATGGTGCGAGCAGCTTCCTCATAGGACACGAGTGCCTCGTGCAGCTTCTCACCAGGTCGGATCCCGATCTCCTCGATGTCGACGTCGCGGTCACCGATCATCGCAGATGCAAGATCAGAGATACGGGCCGCGGGAACCTGGGGGATATAGATCTCGCCCCGTTCCCCGCCCTGCACCGCTGCCACGATCGTGTCGACCGCCTGTTCGAGAGAGAGGAGGAACCGAGTCATCGCCTTGGTGGTCAAGGTGACCGGACCGCCGTTGAGAATCTGATCGTGAAACAACGGCACAACCGACCCTCGCGACGCCAGCACATTGCCGTAGCGAGCAGCAACGAACCGTACGTCCGGGCGCTGCAGGTTGGCCGAGATGAATACCCGTTCCTGCAGTGCCTTGCTCATTCCCATCACGTTGACCGGTTGACAAGCCTTGTCGGTGGAGATCCCCACGACGGTCTCCACATTGCAGCGGGCTGCCCCGAGGGCTCTCACGATGTTCTCGGCACCCTCGATGTTGGTGCGCACCGCCTCATAGGGGAAGTACTCACACGAGGGAACCTGTTTGAGAGCCGCAGCGTTGAACACGATGTCGACCTGAGCGCAAGCGTCATCGATGGATCGGGGGTCTCTCACATCACCGATGATGAAACCAAGCGTGCGGCTGAAGTTCTCGTAAACGATTTCGTCCGTTGCCACTCGGCGCTGGAGGTAGGCCATACGCATGTCGTGCTGCTTGGCCTCGTCCCGGCTGAAAATCAACACTCTCTCCGGCGTCCCGTGACGCCCGCTGAGCAGGCGCTTCGTGAGGGTCTTACCGAGCGAGCCGGTGCCGCCGGTAATCAAGATCCGTTTTCCTTCGAACACCTTGTCGGATTGGCGGCGCTGCTTTTCGTAACTCACCGGTTCCTATCGGCACATCAGATCCGATCGGGAGCACTGTCCCAATGATCCTTCCGACCTACGAAACGGGGGTCTTCGGGGAGGTCGAGCGTAAATTCCTCAGTGCGTTGCGGTTCTTCGAGCTGGCCATGAGGCGAGCCTTGTCCGCGGGAACAGTTCTGAATGTCAGACCGGTCGCAGCGACAATCGCTGACCGCACCGCCAAAACGAACGCTCGGGCCGACGATGCCGAAGACTCCCCTTCGGATCGAACCTGCATCGTTGCCGACGTCTCGACGATGACATACCCCGCACGACCAGCACTGACCAGCGCCTCATGAGTGTCTCCGAGATAGTGAGTGGGGAACTCCTGGGCGAAGGCCGAGAGTAGGGGCTTTCGAATCAGCCGGAAACCGCTGGTCGAGTCGGTGATTCGGTCGCCCGCGGCAAGGGAGGCCTGAGCACTCAGTAGACGCATTGCGAATCGGCGCAGAGCGCTCACCCGCATCGAAGTCTGCACGGAGCGGAACCTGCTCCCGATGACCATGTCGGCGCCGGTTGCGTTGGCCTCGTCCAGGAGGTCGTCGATCTGGTCGAAGCTGTGCTGGCCGTCGGCGTCACACTGGACGACGGCCTCGTAGCCATTCCTCACCGCATAAGTGAAGGCACACTGGAGGGCACCGCCAACGCCCAGGTTGATCGGCAATCGGGCGACCGTTGCACCACCGGCCGCTGCGATCGGACCGGTGCGGTCCACTGAGCCATCATCCACCACCAGCACGTCGTAGCCTTCGGCTCGGACTCCGGTGACGACCGAACCGATCGTGGCTTGTTCGTTCAGTGCGGGGATAACCACCAGAACCGACGACGGAATCAGCGGCAAGGCACCGTCAGCCACGTCCCACCTCGGCTTCTCGGATCGCGACCGAACGAGCCATGTCACGGATTTGGGCCTGGAGCTGCGAGACGGTGACCGACAACTGGAGCGCAACGGCAAGCAGAATCGCGGTCGCGACCCCGAAGATGAATCCGGTCGGGGTGAGGCCGAGGCTGGAACTCAACGGCGTTACGAGGCGCGAGGCCACCGCAGAAACACCCGCCAATCCGGCGATCGACATCCAGCCGATGGTGTACCGCAACGTCAGAAGCTGACGGCGCTTCAGAGCAACGGTGATCGACACGCAGGCCAGGCTGGCAACCAGCACCAGTAGGGATTGTCGTAGTCCTTCGCTCATCGGGCATGCACTCCTTGTGCCTCTCCATCGGCACCGGCGCGATCGGAGTTAGGCCCGGTAGCAGCGGAGAAGCATCAGCACGGCTTCGATCCCGTCGCGAAATCCGATCTTCTTGCCGGCGGCCTTGTCGCGGCCCTGATAGGTGATCGGAACCTCAACGATCCGCTCGCCCCGCTGGAGCAGG
>JBLYYW010000321.1:0-5961 GCA_048550155.1 Acidimicrobiales bacterium
CGAGCGGAAGCCGGGGGTTCCTGTCTCCCGGGCGTGGCCAACCATGAGCGCCTCACGTCGGCGGAGCTTCGTCAAGGAGTTCGCGTCGTCGCTGAAGACTCTCCATTCGGTGCCCACGCCGCCTGTAGCTACGAAAATGCACGAGAATCCGCATCTGCTCGACCCTTCCGCGGTGACCCCGGTGGTTCCGATCCTGATGGCGATCGACCAACTGATGGTTCGAAACCAGGTCGATCGAATGATCCTTCAGGACATCGCCGACCTGGTGAACGACCATGGCACCGCGTTGGAGGACTACCACCAGCGCACGCTCATCCACGGCGACTTGAGCTTTGAAAACGTGATGGTCGACGTCAACGGGTTGAGTGCCCTGCTCGATTTCGAGTGGTCGCGGGGAGCACCGCCCGACCTCGAATTGGATGTGTTGTTGAGGTTCCTTCGCTTTCCCGATGCCCACGTCCCCTCAGATGTTGCGTCGACGTTGAGTTCACTCGACTTCGACGAAGTACCCGGCTGGCTCGCCGAGGACTACCCCGAGCTTTTCGAGCATCCCCGAATCGTCGAACGGCTGGCTCTCTACAACGTTGCGTTCGACATGGCCGAACTGGTACGGATGAAAGCTGTTACCTCGATGTCAGGCATGGGGCCGCTCCATCCGGTGCGGCGCCTGCAGGCTCTGCTCGACGGTGTGAGCCCTCTACGCGACCAGTTGGCCCGCCTTTCCCTTCGCGTCTGAGCAAGATCCCTCAGGTATCTGGCTGCTCCCCTCCACGGCGATCAGCGCGAAGGCAACTACGGTGGCGGGCAATGGCCTCCGCGTACACGCCTCCAAGACCCCAGAACCCGCCGCCAGGGAGCGATCAAGCCGTGAGTGAACCGAACGACGCCGAGGTGACCGATACCGCCGCGTGGGTGGTGAACCCAACCGGACCGCTGACCGGTGACGTCACCGTGCGCGGCTCGAAGAACGCGGTCACCAAGCACCTTGTTGCCTCGATGCTGGGCACGACGCCGTCGACGGTCAGCAACGTTCCCGACATCGGCGACGTCGAAATCACCTGCAACATGCTCACCAGCCTCGGCTGCGCAGTCGAACGAACAACCGACAACGAAATTACCGTCGACCCTTCCAGTCTGCACAGCAGTCGGGTACCCCTGCGGTTCAGCGGAATGAACCGAATCCCGATCCTGATGATTGGACCGTTGCTCCACGCTGTGGGCGAAGCGTTCGTACCGCTCGTCGGCGGAGACGACATCGGATCTCGGCCCGTCGATTTTCATGTCGATGCGCTCACGAAGATGGGGGCGCAGATCACCATCACCGACGAGGGCCTGGAAGCCAAGGCCAGCCGACTCAAGGGGGCTCACATCGAGTTGCCCTACCCGTCGGTCGGGGCCACCGAGACCGTGCTGCTCTCCGCGGTGCTGGCCCAAGGTCGCACCGTCCTCGACGGTGGTGCGACCGAGCCCGAAATCATCGAACTGGCCTTGTTCCTGCAACGGATGGGCGCCCGGATCGAGATGCGGCCCAACCGCCGTTACATCATCGACGGCGTCGAGTCGCTCACCGGCGCCAGTCACAAGCTGAAGGGTGACCGCATCGAAGCGTTCAGCTACCTCGTCGCGGGTTTGATCACCGGCGGCCGAGTCACAGTCCATGGCTGCAGCCAGGACCGTCTGGTTACTGCGATCTCGACCCTGCACGGGATGGGGGCGCGGTTTGAGATCACCGACACGTCAATCTCGGCGTGGGCAGATGACCTGACGCCTGCAGCGGTCGAAACCGACACCCATCCAGGATTCATGACCGACTGGCAGTCACCGATGGTGGCGTTGTTCACCCAGTGCGACGGTCTTTCGGTCATGTACGAGACGGTGTACGAGAACCGGTTCACCTATGTGCCGGCACTGAACCAAATGGGCGCCAAGATCGAGATGTACACAACAGCGCTCGGCAGCATCGACAGCCGCTTCGTCGGCTCATCCACCCCATGTTCGGTTGTCGTGCACGGCAAGAGCGATCTCAAGGGCAGCGACGTGGTCGTTCCCGACATACGGGGCGGGTTCGCGTACGTTCTGGCGGCCGCGGCAGCAACAGGAACGACCACGCTCACCGGAACGCACCACCTCGACCGCGGATACAACCGGCCAATCGAAAACTTCATCGAAATGGGATTGGACATCCGCCGTACAACGGTTTCACCTCGGTGAGCTTCTTTTTCGCGTCGATTCCGGCACCGCCGAGCAACAGCTTCAGCATCGGCCCGTTGACGTTCAACTACTACGGGCTGATGATCGCCCTCGGGGTCCTGGCCGCGGTCGAGATGGGGCGACGACGGTGGGAAGCCCGAGGTGGTGACCCCGACGACATCACCTCGATCGCCACCGTTGGTGTTCCTGCTGGCCTGATCGGTGCCCGCCTGTATCACGTCGTTACCGACTGGAAGATGTACACCGACGCACCCTTGGACGTCTTCAAGATCTGGAATGGTGGGCTTGGAATACCGGGCGGACTCCTCATCGGTATCGCAGCCGGGGCCTGGCAGGCCAGACGGAAGGGCATCACAGGCGACCGACTGTGGGACCTCATCGATGCGGTTATACCCGGCATCCCCGTGGCGCAGGCCATCGGTCGAATCGGCAACTGGTTCAACCAGGAGATTTTCGGTGGACCCAGCGACCTCCCCTGGGCGCTCGAAGTCGATCGACAGTTCCGGCCGGCCGAGTACGTTGACTTCGAGACGTTTCATCCGGCTTTTCTCTACGAAGCCTTGCTCAATCTCTGTCTGGCCGGTGGGCTGATTCTCCTCGATCGCCGCAAACTGCTGGGGCGGGGACAGATTTTGCCGTTGTGGATCGCCGGCTACGGGTTGCTTCGGTTCCTGATCGAAGCACTGCGGACCGACCCTGCATCATTGGTGCTCGGTATCCGGGTGAACCATTGGATCAGTGGACTCGCTGTTGCTATCGGTCTCCTCTGGTTCCGTCAGATGCGGCGACGAGATGCCATCGAGGCCGCCGAAATCACCTCATTCGAAGACCTCTCCGCTGACGATCCCATGGATCCAGAAGCGGCCACCGCGGTCGTGGACGACTCCGATCCCGCCTGAGGCGGGCCGCGAGACTTCACCTCAGCTGCAACAGCTTTATCCGGACGCCTACGCCAACTGTGAGGTTGACAGTGCGAAAAGGTCCGCCTCTCCAGCGGTGACAGCTCCGTGCAGACCGGCTGCCGTGGGGAGGATCTGTTCGCCGAAGAACTTGGCCGAAACCTTCTTGGCGGCGGCAAATTCTTGATCACCTGAGGCGTCGGCCTTCATCGCCAGATCGGCCATCAGACCCCCACAGACGACCGTTCCCAGCATCCGGAGATACGGAGAAGACCCGGCGAGCGCAGCGTTGATGTTCGACGATCCGTTCTCCAGCAACCAGCTGGTGGCTGACCGGGTCGACTCCACCGCCGCCTCGAGATTTTGGGCGAACCGGGCCATGCCTTCGTGACCGGCCAGGTCTTTGGCCTTGACCTCGAGCGACGCGAGGTGGTCAAGCACCACTCCCCCACCGCGCATAGGCAGCTTTCGGCTCACGAGATCGGCGGCCTGAATCCCATTGGTGCCCTCGTAGATGGCACCGATGCGAATATCCCGATAGTGCTGGGCAGCACCTGTTTCCTCCACGTACCCCATCCCACCGAAAATCTGGACGGCAAGACTGGTGAGCTCGTTGCCAAGATCGGTACACAACGACTTCGACAACGGGATCAGCAGATCCGCGACCTCACGAGCGTGCTCGGCCTCCTCCCCGGAGAGCGACTTGGAGCGGTCGATCATCACGGCGTTCGTGTAGATCAGGCAACGCATTGCGTCGATCCAGGACCGTTGGGTCATCAGCAGTCGACGAACATCGGCGTGTTCGATGATCGGACTTTGGGTGCCCCGTTCGGCTCCGATCGCAGTTCCCTGCTTGCGCTCCTGGGCATACTCGAGGGCGATCTGGTAGGCCCGCTCAGACAACGCAAGGCCCTGGAGACCGACGGAGAGTCGGGCGTTGTTCATCATGGTGAACATGTTTCGCATTCCCGTGAGCTCGTCTCCCACAGGCCAACCGATTGCCCCGTCGTTGTCACCGAAGCTCAGAACACACGTTGGGCTGCCATGGATTCCGAGCTTGTGCTCGATCGACACGCAGCTGACGTCGTTTCTCTCGCCCGGGTTCCCGTCACCGTCCGGCAGGAACTTGGGGACGAGGAACATCGTGATGCCCTTGGTTCCCGGAGGCGCTCCGGGGGTTCGCGCCAACACCAAATGCACGATGTTCTCGGCCATGTCGTGATCGCCGAAGGTGATCCAGATCTTTTGACCGGTGATCCGATAGCTTCCGTCACCGACCGGCTCGGCCTTGGTTGCGACCGCTCCGACATCACTACCGGCCTGAGGCTCGGACAGGTTCATCGTGCCGCTCCACTGCCCGGTGAGCATCTTGGGCAGGTACAGCGCTTTCTGGTCGTCGTCGCCGTGATGCTCGAGAGCATCGATGGCGCCCTGGGTGAGCAACGGGCACAGGCTGAATGCCATGTTCGAGCTGGTCAGCAGTTCCTGGATTGCGACACCGATCACCCACGGGAACCCGCCCCCGCCGTAGGTCGGGTCGAACGGAATCGAGCCGAACTCCGTGGCTACGTACTGCTGGTACGCCGCTTTGAAGCTGTCAGGGGTGATCACCTCACCGTCGACCCATTTGGTCATGATGGTGTCACCATCCACATTCGTGGGGGCGACCACCTCGGCCATGAACCGTGCGACCTCCTCCAGTACGGGGCCGATCATTTCGGCGTCGAAGGATTCGGAGAAACGATCCAGTTGCGCCAGCTCGCCGGCGCCGGCGATGTGCTCCAGTACGAAGTTGATGTCTTTTAGTGGTGGGGTGTAGTCGCTCACGAAACCGAGGATACCGACGGGTAACGTTCGCGGTCTAGACGCGTTCTACCCTAATTCCCGGTCCGACTACGACGTTCCGATCCCGAGCAACCGATACATCGCCTCTGGGGTGCTGGTGTCGCCTCGAGCCAAACGGGCAGCCCGCTCAACGTTGGCCTCGTCAAATCGTCGGTCGGTCCACCGATCCCACGGTCCGGGAGGTATCACGGAGGGGTCGCCGTCGGCCTCGACGCACGCCCGCAGATACTCGGCCTGATCGGCGACAGCCGACCTCTCAGCAGGCAACCCGTGGCCGGGCACGAAGGTTGTTCCCATTTCAAGAACTGCGTCGAGTGAATCCGCCCACGCTGCGGGATCCCCATCGAACGCCAAGGGAGTCACACCAAAACTCCCCAGCGCACCGAGGAACACGACGTCCGCCCCTGGCACATGCACGACCGTGTTCAGTGCGCTCTCTCCGGGGAGCAGATGAACAACCGCGGCGTTGGTCAGTCGGGCGGCTTGGCTCACCGTGTGAGTGACCGGTCGAGTGATGAACTCGCCATGGAAGGCAGCCGCATGCTGAGGGATCAGCTGCTTGAGCACGATGGTGTTGACCGGTTGGTCGAGCTGGTCGCTTACCGGCTCGCTCCCGAAGAATCCGGCTCGCCAGAAGATGGTGGAGCCGCCGGTGAACGGAATGCGTGAGCTGGTCAGCACCACCCGCTTGATGGCCAGTTCCAGATGGGTGGTGAGTTCTCGGATCTCGGCATCGGCGTCCGCAGCGAGGGCCGGTGTGCACAGCGAATCGATCAACGACATTCCATCGCTGTCGATCACAAGCCCCAGGTTGGAGTTGCCAAACCGCGGCTCATCAGCGCACAACGCAAAAGCCCCCACCCCCAGTTCAACGACAATCATCAATCCCCCAAGCTAGGCGATGAGGGAAGGGCCGGTTCATCAAGCGAGGCGCGACAGCGCCGAGTGAGAAGATGAACAGGAAGGCCCGAAGGCGAGCGAAAGGGCCCCCGGAGGGAGTTAGACG
>JBLYYW010000322.1:0-7846 GCA_048550155.1 Acidimicrobiales bacterium
AAGCTGCCCGCTGTCGTCACGCACTAGAACTTCGCAGTGCGGTGCATGTGTGCACCGCACGCCAGGCTGCTGAGGATTCCCTGAGGGGTGGTGGTTTACCCACCACCCTTCAGTCGTTTTGGCCCTCATCTCAAAACTTGGGGTGCCGATATGACATGCATGGTTCCACCGACCTCCGCTTCGTCTGTCGCAACAACGACCGTCGCAAACACCAGCGCAGCGTCGGTTGTTGCCGCTCTTCCATCTGTGCAGCCTCGCTATCGACGGGTCGGCATGCGGCTTAGCTGCCTGCCGTGCGAGGTGGCATGGACGGGAAGCAGCGATTCCAGCTGTTGGGTATGCGACGGACCCGGTGTTCCAGGGCCTCCCCCCAGCATCTACCCCGAAGGTGAAGGCTGAACCGCTGAGTCGCTGAGCATTCTCAGCCCGCCGGTGCCCACGGGGCCGGTCGACGCTCCCGAAACGCAGCAATTCCCGCTTGGGCCTCAGGTCCGTCGAACAACGATTGGGACAGCTCCGTCATCGCCGTGAACGCCTCAACCCGTTCCATTGAAGGAACGGTGTTGATGATGTGCTTGGACGCCGTCACCCCGGCGGGGCCACCGAGCAGAATCTTGTCGACCACCTGTTGCACATGGTTATCGAGATCCTCCGGATCGACCGCAGCGTTGATCAAACCCATCTCTGCTGCCCGCGCCGGGGAAAACCGTTCGCCGGTCAAGAATGTCTCCATGGCATCGGCCCGGCTGAGTTTGGGGAGGCAGACAACCGAGATGACGGCCGGGGCCACGCCGAGCCGGACTTCGGTGAAGCCGATCTTCGCATCAGATCGCACGTAGGACAGGTCGCAAGCGGCCACCAACCCGACTCCGCCGCCGACGGCATGACCGTTGATCTTTCCTATCACGGGTGTGGCCGACGCTTGCAGAGCGACGAAGATGTCAGACAAGGCGGTTCCGTCGCCGTCGCTGCTCATGCCGGACACCCCTGGCCGGCTATTGGTCAGATCGGCGCCAGCACAAAAGGTGTTGCCGACGTTGGTCAGGACGATCACGCGGACTGCATCGGCTTGGTCGGCTTCTGCGATCGAACCAACCAACCCGGCGAGCATGGGGCCGGTGAGTGTGTTCTTGGTATCGGGCCGGTTGAGGGTGATCGTTCTCACCGGTCCGTTGTCCTCGATCAGCAGGTCGGGATCGCTCATAGGCCAACGTTACGCGGCGACGACCCGTCCGTGCGAAAGTAGAGTCGAGGCCATGGCCACAATCTTCACCAAGATCATCAATGGCGAGATCCCCGGCCGGTTCGTGTGGTCTGACGACGTGTGTATCGGAATGCTCGATATCCGTCCGCTTCATCACGGGCACGTGCTGGTGATTCCGAGGGTCGAGGTCGATCATTGGATCGATCTTCCGGCAGATACGGCCAGTCACCTCATGACGGTCGCCCACACCGTTGGGAATGCTCAGCGGGCGGTGGTGGGGTCATCCCGGATCGGTCTGATGATCGCCGGCTTCGAGGTTCCGCACACCCATGTACACGTGGTCCCGATCGACGGCATGGGCGACCTCGACTTCCGCAACGCCGAGACCTCGCCTCGAGCCGACCTGCTCGATGAGGTTGCCGAGCAGCTGCGCGCGGCGCTTCGCGAGGCCGGCCACGACGACTCGGTGCCCGACAACTGAGCGTCCGATCCGAGGCGATCGGTTTCGGGTCCAACGTCTACGATCGATTCCATGTCTTCCATAGGACGTCCCCGTAACGCCGTCTCGCTGATGCCCTCCTACAAGCCGGGTAAGGACGCAAAGCAAACCGAGAAGGAGCTGGGGATCACCGACGCCATCAAGCTGGCGTCGAACGAGAACCCCATGGAACCGATCCCCGAAATCGTGCAGGCCATCACCGACGTGGTGGCCGGCATCAATCGGTACGCCGATCACCGCGCCGTCGAGATGCGGCACACAATCGCAGACTGGCAAGGCCTTCCGGTTGAGAACGTGACCGTCGGGGCCGGTAGTTCAGCCATCCTGCACCGCTTGGTCAGCTCCTATGTGGATCCGGGTGACGAAGTGCTGTATCCGTGGCGATCGTTCGAGGTGTACCCGATCTACACCCGGTTGCTCGACGGCGAACCGGTCACGGTTCCCCTCGTCGACGAGACCGCCGACCTGAACGGCCTCCTCGATGCGATCACCGACAAGACCAAATTGATCATGATCGCCAACCCGAACAATCCCACGGGCACCACCCTGTCGACCTCGGAATTGTCAGACTTCTGTGCCGCGGTGCCCGATCGGGTGGTTGTGGTGATCGATGAGGCGTACTTCGAGTTCGTGGAACCCTCGTTCGGGAACAGCGTCAGGGACGTTTTACCAACCCACAAGAACGTGGTGGTTACCAGAACGTTCTCCAAAGCCCAGGGTCTCGCTGGTCTACGGGTCGGGTATGCGATGGGTGATCCCGAGATCATCACCGCAATCGACAAGACTCAGCTGCCTTTCGCGGTGAGCATGCCATCTCAAGCTGCCGCGATCGCTGCGGTCCGTCACGCCGACAAGATCTCTGCTCGGGTGGAGGCGATCGTGTCGGAGCGGACCCGGGTCGTTGCCGAGGTGCGAGGGTGGGGAGTCGATGTCCCCGACAGCCAAGCCAATTTCTTCTACCTTCCGCTCGGTGAGAGGTCCAACCACGTTTTCGCTGCGATGGAGCGTGACGGTGTAGTGACACGTCTCTTCGATCAACTGGGTGTTCGCATCACCATCAGCACACCCGAGGAAAATGATCGAATGCTGGCAGCTTTGAAGGGCGCGCTCTAGCTGCGATTGGTGCTCAACGTCATTCGCAGACGTCGCCGTCGATGGATTCCCTGATCAGATCGGCGTGGCCGCAGTGCCGGGCGTACTCCTCGATCATGTGCACCAGGATCCAGCGCAGGCTCCAGTGTTCCCCATCGTTGTTGGAGAGTGCGGACAGCTGATCGACGGACTCGGCTGAGGCGATGAGCTCGTCGGTCTCGGCACACGACGTCAAGAACAGGCCCCGCATTTCGTCGGCGCTCAGCGACAGTGCCTGGGTCATCTCAGCGTCGGCATCGGTGTCGAAATCGAGTCCTGCAAACGGCTCCGGCATGCCGCCGTCGACGAGGCGGTGGCGGAACCACACCAGCTCCACCAACGCCATGTGGCACAGCAAGCCGCCGATCGTGAGTGGCGATGGTTCGAGTCGAGTGCGGAGCTGCTCGGCATCGAGACCGTAGGCGCGATCCAGTAGCGCGGCGCGGTAGTACCGGAGGAACGCCATCAGCATCGACCGTTCGTCGGCCTGAAGCGGGATGGGCGGCGCTGGAGGACGGGTCATCGTGCCACCGTAGGCGACGGATAGTCATCCAGGGTGTGAGTTTCCCACCACCTCGGCTGCAAACTCGACCCCAGGCTTGGCCGGGAGCCCTCCGGCAGCCCGGCAACGGATCGACGGGATGTCCCGGGCCACGGTGACCCGCACGTCGTGGTGTGCGCTCCCTCGGCTGACTCGAATGACATCGTCATCCAACTCGGCGAAGTTCGACGGAGCCGAGTTCCAGTCGCCTTGGGCCCACGCTGCGACCTCGGCGGCCATTGTGCGCGGGTCAGGGGCTTCCCACGAACCCCGGCACCGGTCGGCGAGATCTGCGGGTGTGCCCGTGCGATTCATCGCAGCCGCCAACAAATCCACGTCGGCGTAGGCCCACATTCTCCCGTCCGGAAAGGTCATCGCAGTCGGGGCGAATCGGTGTCCGCCGGTGTGCGAAACACGAAACACCGGTACGTCGCCCAGGCGAGGGTCATTTTCGACCTTCTTGGCCAGTCGAGACCCTTCTGCTCCACAGCACACGTCGTGTGAGCCCTGCGTGCACACCAGGATGGCTCGTGGTTCCAGTTCGTGGGCGCTCGGGGTCATTCGCGGATCGTCTCCGGCCGTGAGTGCCGCAACGGCTTGGGCCGCTGATCGACCGGCGAGGGAAAGGCGAGCAGCTACGGTCCCTTCGGGCGACCGGCGGTAGGCGAACGCGCTCAGTTCGTGGCCAGTACGAGGGTTCGACGCCAACACCCTGACGGGCCGGCCGACGCCATCGAGGCCTGTGCTGTCCAGTCCGCGAAGATGTTCATGGCGAAAGACGGGCTTAGGCCACGTGAGAGGTGTGTCTACCACGACCACCCACACGGCCGAGATGGCCGTGCCAGCCGGGTTGACGCCGAGCGACGTTGTGAACACCGAACACTTCATTGACTCATCGGGCGCCGGCAGAAGTTGTTCGGCGGCGGCCGAGAGCGGGAGGAGCGGCTTCTTCTTCACATCACGTGTCTATCCGACCAGGCCCGGCTCCAGTTGCCTGAGCCGGTTGATCACCGCCATCAGGAGCTTGATGGCCAGTTTGGGTTGTTCCTCCAAAAGGCTGGCGAACTCGCGCCGGTTCAGCACTTCGACGTCCATATCGGTCTCGGCGGTGACGGTGGCGGTCCGACGATCCCCGGTGAGCATGCTCATCTCACCCAGGAAGTCGCCGGGACCGACGACGCTGAGAATCTTGGAACCCCGTCGGACCGACGCCCGACCATCGAGCACGAGAAAGGCCTGCTGCCCGGGAGTGCCCTCGGTGATGAACTCCTCGCCGGCCTTGATCGTGGTCGGGGTCATCAGGCGGCGAACCTTTTTCAGGTCGGCTGTGGAAAGGCCTCGGAACAGGTCCAGGGATGCGAGTTGCTCGTCGACGGAAGTCATAGGTTTCCTAGGTTTGGCAGAGGTTGGTAAGGGTTCCGATGTTTTCGATCGAGGTCGTGAGTACGTCCCCGTTATGCAGGAACTCCTTGGGGTCACGGCCGGCCCCCACGCCGCCCGGGGTGCCTGTGGCGATCAGATCGCCCGGTTCGAGGGTGATCACTTTCGAGAGGTCTTGAACCAGGTCGACGGCACCAAACACCAGATTGTCTGTGTTGGAAGACTGTTTGTTGACTCCGTTGACCTCACACGACACGTCGAGGCCCGAGCCGTCGCCAAGAACGTCTGTGCCGACGATCCACGGTCCAACCGGCGTGCAGTGTTCCCATGTCTTTCCGGCCAAGAACTGGATGCTCCTGGTTTGCCAATCTCGCATCGACACATCGTTGAGCACGGTAAACCCGGCGATCGCGGCCATCGCTTCGCTGGCGCTGGCATTACGAACCGGTGAACCGATCACCACGGTGAGCTCGACCTCCCAGTCGACCGAGTTGGACACATCGGGGGGCGGCATCTCGATGGTGTCGGTGGCTCCGATCAGCGCACCTGCGAACTTTGCGAAGCAGGTTGGCGCGGTCGGAAGGTCTCGGCCCATCTCCTCGACGTGATCCCGATAGTTGAGCCCGACGCAGATGATCTTCGATGGCTCTGGCACGACCGGTGCGAAGGTGACCTCATCGAATCCCAGTTCGACTCCGGTGCGGGCCTGGCCGAGTGCGCTGATGGGCGCTGATCGAAGAGCGGAGCCGGCATCGTCGTAGGACAGGAGGTGGACCGCGTCGTCGTCCACAATGGCCGCCGCTGTCCCAGCTGTGGTTCGAACCGTTGCCAGCTTCATCAGATCTTGGTTCCCGGGATCGGCGAGTTACGGAACTCGTTGGTGATCGTATTGCGCTCGGTCGTGAAGTATCTCTGGCAGCCGTAGCGGCAATACCAGGTCTCTTCCATCCAGCCGGCCGTATTCTTGCGCATGTACAGGTAATTCCTCCACTCCAGAGCCGACACATTGTTCGGGTCGGGGCGCCGCACCGACTCGCCCTTGTACGCCAAGTCTTCACTGTTTCGGGGTCCACAGACCGGGCACGGCACCAGCAGCATCGCTGGATCGTAGTTGATCAACGTCATTGTTGCCTCAGCGCTCTGACATGGGTCGAACAGATTAGGGCTCAAGTTCGAACGGCCCATGCGCCGAAGGTGCAACCTATGCCGTCCGACTTCTCTGACGTTGCCCACCTGCTCCGCCGAAGCGGCTTTGGTGGGAGCCGCGCCGAAATCGAATCCCTGACCGATCTGGACTGGACCGAAGTCGTGGACCACGTCCTCGACATCTCGGACAATCCTCCCGTTACGAGCAACGTCCCGAATCTCGATGAGAACTCGACCAACTGGAGCGAGCGCTACGTCGGCATGACCCACTACTGGTTCGAACGGGCCCGCACGGTTCCGAAGCCGATCCAGGAAAAGGTGGCACTCTTCTGGCACGGCGTGCTGTGCAGCGGACTCGACAAGCTCAACAAGCACTATCTGATGTTCGACCAGATCCAGCTCTTCCGAACCAAAGGGATGGGTGATCTGGTGGAGCTCTACCAAACGATGGCGGTGCAGCCCGCAATGCTGCTGTACCTCGACAACGACGACAATCGAAAGGGCAGTCCCAACGAGAACTTCGCTCGGGAACTCATGGAGCTCTTCCTGCTGGGTCAGGGCCACTACAGCGAAGATGACGTGCAGGCGTCTGCCCGAGCGTGGACCGGACACGGACTCAACCGCTGGGATGCCGAGCCCCGTGAGTACGTGTTCCACGCCGACCAACACGACAACGACATGAAGACATTCATGGGCGTCACCAACAACTGGAACGGGCCGGAGATCATCACCCACATCCTCCTCGGTCCCAAGCAGCGGGACGCCGCCCGGTTCATCTCCTCCAAGATGTGGAGCTTCTTCGCCTACCCCAACCCGGAACCCGCAGTGGTGGAGGCGCTTGCCGACGCTCTTGTTGCCGGCGGTATGCGAGTCGATGCTCTGCTTCGGGCACTCTTCCTCCACCCCGAGTTCCGTGGTGCGAAGGCCAAGAACGCACTGGTGCGCAGTCCGATCGAATTCACCGTTGCTGCGATGCGTCATACCGGTCTCACTTGCGAGGACATCGATCCCCAGTGGTATGTCGGGGAGATGGGTCAGTCCATGTACGACCCACCCAACGTGGCCGGCTGGAAGCAGAACGGCTACTGGATCTCGAGCAGCGCCATGTGGGCCAAGGCCCGATTCTCCAGCAATCTGAGATGGCGGGCCAATGATCGAGGGTTTCTTGACGATTCATCTGAACTCACAGTTGAAGAAAGCGTGAACCGTGCGCTCGACACCTTCGGCGTGTTCGAGGTCTCGGATCGAACGAGGAACGCTCTCAACAGTTTCGTGACAACCGAGCGGGCCACATCCCGCTGGGCGGAGCCGGCGGGCCTCATCTTCCTTTCCCTACTCACCCCTGAATTCCAATTGGCCTGACATGGAACCCACCACCGAACAGATCGTCGAATCACTCTCAACCCCCGCCCCTGAGGATTCCTCCAGCCTCAGCCGCCGTAGCTTCCTCCAGGCAGCCGCGGCCACAGGAGCCGTCGCCGGAATCCCGACCTGGATGCTGATCGAGAACTTCGACCTCGCCGCAGCGGCTGCTGCAGCGCCGGTCGGTCCTTCCGAGGGAATCTTGATCAACGTCACGATGGGCGGCGGAAACGACGGGCTCAACACCGTCATACCGATCAACGAGGGTGCGTATTACGACGCACGTCCAAACCTGGGAATTCGCGCCGAGGACGCCTTCGTCCTGAGCGATACACACGCACTGAACCCCAATCTCCCCACGGTCAAACAGCGGTGGGATTCGGGTCAGGTTGCCATCATCGAGGGGGTTGGTCAGCCCCTCGATGATCTCTCGCACTTCACTTCGATGGCCAGGTTGATGAGTGGTCAGCTCTACGGGGTGCCGACGTCGGGTTGGCTGGGCCGCTACCTCGACGACCTACCGGGCAGCATCGAAGTCCCCGGGGTCACAGTTTCATCGTCGATTCCCTTGCACATGCTGGGC
>JBLYYW010000323.1:0-14122 GCA_048550155.1 Acidimicrobiales bacterium
CTAAGTACCTATGGATTTCTCCGCCGCCAACATCAAGGCCGCCTGCCTGGCCAAAGGAATGATCCCGCCGGAGCACGTCGTGGAGCAGCTCGTCTCGGCACTCGACGCCGAGAAACACGTCATCCTCACCGGGCCTCCGGGAACGGGCAAGACCACGTTGGCCTATCTGACCGCTGAGATCGCTCAGAAGGCAATGATGGGCACTGGTTATCTACCAACGACGGCTTCGTCGGAGTGGACGACCTATGAGACCGTCGGAGGGTTTCAGCCGACCTCGGAAGGTTTGATCTTCAAGCCTGGCCTGTTTGTCGAGGCGATCATGCAGGGAGCGTGGCTGATCATCGACGAACTGAATCGAGCCAACTTCGATCGTGCGTTCGGTCCCTTCTTCACCGTGCTTTCCGGTTCGCCGGTTGTGCTCCCGTACAAGCGGGTTGGTCAGAGCAAGCCGCTCTCGATCGTTCCACAGGGGACCGAGGTTCCGGCCGGGTCGGATCCGCTGCGAGTCCCAGCTTCATGGCGCATCATCGCAACGATGAACATCCTCGACAAGAACCTCCTGTTCGAGATGTCGTATGCGCTGATGCGGCGGTTCACCTTCATCGAAGTGGGATGCCCTCCGACCGCGGTGTACGAAGAACTGCTCGCCGGCCCGGCCAAGATCGTCACCGCCTTCCTGGACTTTCGCGAAATCAAGGACCTTGGGCCTGCGATCTACATCGACGCCGGGAAGTACGTCACCCGCCGAGCCAAGGATGGAATCACGAAGAGCCGGGCGCTGTACGAGGTGCTCTACGCATACTTCCTGCCTCAGTTCGAGGGTATGGCCGATGAGGACGCCACGGCGATTTTTCGGGTCGTTGAACCGCTTCTCGACCCGCCAGAACTCGCCGAAGCTCGTCGATCCATTTCTGAGGTCCTTGGCGTCGAACTGGTGGTATGAGCACCGAACTGACGTCTGGGCCGCATGCGATCGAGTCTGAGCCGGCAGCGCCGACCGTCTCGCCCAGTGAGGCGATCTGGCAACTGATCGACCATCCGTTTCGACCCGTTGACGCTGCCCGGGCAATGTTTGGACTCAGTCCAGCTGCCGCCCGTCACGTTGTGGCCCGCGACCTCCTGACGAGCGATCAGACGCTGAGACTCCTCGAAGCGAGCCCGGACCTCATCCGCCACATGACGAACCGGTTGAACTTTCACGAGATTCGGGCGGTTGGCGCGGTCTTGGGACCAATTCAATGGCATTCCACCATCATGGCGAGAGCCGCAGCAGGCTTCCCTGACGATCTGTTCATCTGCGAGACGCCGTACCGAGACTTTGATGTTCCCGAGAACCAACTGTTCAAGTTCGCACTCAAACACCTGGTCGACTCCGGCCGATTCCTCACCGCATTTGCCCGCGGGTCCTTCGACGACGATCGCATCGCCTTGGCCCGAGACCGATCCCGCCAGGCCAAGAGCTACCTGGAGCTTCGGCCCTTCGATGGGGTGAAGCCACTCCACGACCCGGCCATTGTCCGTCGCGCAAACCGCGGCAAGCACAGCTCGCTGTACCGACCGGTTCTGGATTTCATCCCTCAATCGGTACGGCCGCTCAACCAATGGACCCTCACCCACCTGGGCGATCGGCGGACCTCACAGCAACACAAGATGATTCTCGCAGTCCTCGCGACGCTCCGCCGAGAGGGTGTCGACGTACGTCCTCTGGAGGCCCGAGAGGGCGTGCTCACCGCCGGACCCATGGAATATCGGCATCCGGGCGCACGCGGTTTGCCGGGCGCGCACGGAATCCGAATCGGGGACGTCCTCCTCGACGTTGCCGACGTGCCCGGTGACCCGGATGGTGCAACACGTCGATTGGGGCAGCGGAGTGGGTCGTTGACCCCGTACATCGTGGAGTCGGTGCAGGATGTCTCGTCGTTGGTCGACCGGATCGTTGAGGCTGCTGAAGCCGGCCTGCCTGCGCCCTAGCGCAACGACGCCAGGTCGTCCGGGTCGGCGTGCAAGCTCTTACCGAGTGACCTCGATGATTTCTTCCAGTCGAACGATGTCCTCAGCGCTCACCACACCGACGAAGACATCGTCGTCGGCGATGATCGCCAGCATGTCGTAGTCCCCCTGCTGCATGGCAACCATGGCATCTCGCACGTACCAGTTCGGTGCACCGACCGGAGCATCAGCATCCATCACCTCGGTGACAAGAGTCTCGCTCCATTTCTCTCGGTCGACCGCGGAGCACGCAGCCACGGTGCAGAGCCCCAAGTATCTGCTTCCATCGAGTACCGGCACGGTCTTCACCTGCTGGCCGATCGCAAGGTTGTGGATGAATTCGTAGACCGTGCTGTCGGGGGGGACGCTGAGCGGAATCGGTTTGAGCACATTGGCCACCGGGCTGTTGGCCCGCCCCTCGACGAGACCGGTGCGTTCGATGAGCTGGCCCGTGCTGACCGAGGACGGCCCGGCAACCAGCTGAGAGACGGCGGCAGCGACCAGCGCCGGGACGACGGCTCCTCCGCCGGTCGATTCTGCGACAAACATGACCGCGGCCAGCGGTGTTCGATACCCCGCACCCAGGAAGGCCGCGAGACCCAGAACCGGCCACAGGCTCTCGTTGGCACTGCCGAGACCGGTTGATTCGAGGCCGGACCCCACGACCTCGCCGAACAGAACACCCTGAATCGCCAGCGGAATGAAGAATCCGCCGGTACCACCAGCGCCGACGGTCACGAAGGTTGCGACAGCCCTCAGCACGAAAACGAACAGCAAAACCGCTACCGCGTGTTCACCCTCGAGCAGCCACTCCACAACACTCCCGCCCGGTCCCAGCGTTATCGGCCGATCGACGACTCGGTCGCTGACAACAGCGAGGAGTGCCAGCACAGCACCGCCGATGACAACTGCGTTCGCAGCAGGATAGGAGGCAGCAATCGCTTTGGCTCTGCGGACACACCACGCATAGACGCGTCCGCCGAACCCGGCGCCAACGCCCAGCAACACTGCTCCCACCAACTGGGCGGCGCCGATCCCAGAATCGAATGCAAACGGCAGGACGGTCTCGCGCTCAGCAAAGGCGATGGTGACAAATGCGAGATAACCCGACGCTGAGGCGAGCAGGGACGGAAGAAGCGCGCGGTGGGCCAGATCGTCTCGGTATGGAGCCTCGAGAGCGAAAACCACACCGGTTGCCGGGGCCTGGAACAGGCTGGAGATTCCGGCCGCTGCGCCGGCGGTGAGAAGCACTTTGGCGTAGTCGGCCCCAAGCCAGGACCGCAGCGCTCGCGCAAGCCGAAGTCCCCCCATCGAACCGGTGTAGATGGCTGGACCTTCCAGGCCGACCGCGCCGCCCAGTCCGATTGTGGCCATGCCCGACATGAGGCGAGGAAACAGATCCCGACCACGCAGGTACGGGGTCTCCTGATGAAAGGCCCGGATGTACTCGTCTGCGGTCGACGGGGTGATCCCGTGGCCGAGCGTTCGCAGTGTCAGCGTTGCGATTCCCAGACCCAACATCGGTGCCAGAGCCGCGGCCCAGAGCGGGAGGTCCTGGACGTTGCTGAGTAAGAGCTGAAGAACGACCCACTGAAGGACTGAAACCACAGATCCGACCAGCAGACCCAGTACCACCGACGCGATCAGCAACCGGCTGACGTTCTGTTCTGGTGCCAGCGAGCGAAGAAATGTGTAGACGCGCTGCACAGCGATCCATAGTGCCGCCCACACAACCACTTCTCGTGCCTATCCGGCGACAAAAAGGGTGAGATTTGCCGCTGCGGCCTCGAACAGGGCCTCCAGCGGGGTGGGTGCCGTGTAATTATCCCCAAACGCTCAATCGAAGCCCGATTTCAGCCGACCCTGGTTCGTTACAGGCGCTGTGTTCCTCTACAATGGTGGATCCAGTGCAAAGCACCGTGCATCAAGTTGTCAGGAGTGCCGCGTGAAAAAAGGGCGCCACCGTAGGTACGAGGAAGCTCGTGCCCTCAAGCAAACAGTTCACAACGATGACATCGAATCCCTGTTCGACAGGCTCGATGACGATCCGTTCGACCTTCCCGTAACCGACGAGGCTGCCCTCGTCGGTGAAGACGACGACTAGGGCGCCTCGCCCGCTGCCGAGTAGGTGAACTTCAGAGAAGTTCTCCGCTTCGTCGTTCCAAAACCAAACCCCCGGATCCGTCGAAGGCGATAGCTGCTTCGCCGCGCACCAGCATCCGGATCGGTCCTCCGATCAGCTCGTTGCGCCAGCCGTCGTCGAGACGGCTGGAGTTGCCATCGGTCAGGAAGTTCTCGACGTCGGTGCGAGTCGCGAGCATGGAGGGATCAAGATCTGCGTCTCGCGCTACTTGGGAGACCCATGAGGTGACGAGGGAAACAACTGGGCGAAGCCCCTTGTCGAGATCGGAGCCTCGTGGCTTGATCGGGGCCGGTGCCTCGAGGTCCCGGCTGCGGGAGACAACTTCGAGAATGGCCGGTCCGACCTGGGGACCGGTATGGCGCCCGTCCACTCCCCTGATCCCTTTGAGTTCCTCCGGGGTCCGTGGTGCACGTTGGGCAACCCCGACCAGGGCGATATCGCTCAGGACCGAGCGAACCGGCACGTCGATCTCGGCTGCTCGTGACTCTCGCCAAGCCACTAGTTCCAGGGCGATTCCCAACGCACGACCCTTCAGATTGCGGGCCTCTTTGATCCTCCGCACTGACTCGGCGGGAGTCCGCTTGTAGGTCGCCGCGGCCAACATCTTCTGACACTCATCCTCGACCCACTCGAGCCGGCCGCGAGCGCTGAGCTGGGAGAAGAGTTTGTCAGCAGCCGGGAGCAGGTGCTCGACGTCGGCAGCAGCGTAGGACAGCTGATCCGAGCTGAGCGGACGCCGCAACCAGTCGGTCAGCCGGTCGCCTTTCTTGAGCTGCACCGCCTCATACCGGCTCAGCAGCGTGGCCAACGATGCAGACGCAAGCCCAAGAAACCCAGCCGCAATCTGGGTATCGAACAGCCGTCGGGGAAGTACGCCGCAGGATCGCAACATGACCTCGAGGTCCTGTGAGGCGGCGTGCATCACACACAGCCGATCCGAATCCAGAAGCTCGGACAGCGGTCCAAGATCGACCTCCAACGGGTCGATCAGCACGAGTTCGTCGGCGGTCGCCATCTGCACCAACGCAACCTTTGGATAGTAGGTTTTCTCGCGATGGAATTCGGTGTCGATGGCGTATCGATCGCTGGCCAATGCCCGTTCGATGAACTCCTCGAGGTCGGCGGTGGCGGTAATCGGTTCGTGCAAGATGTCCTACTCTAGGCCTTCAACCGATTCGATGAGGTTGACAAGCTCGGCCGGGTCATCGGCATCGGCCATCTCGAACTGCCCGAACTCGACCACGTTGACGTCTCCTACGTCGAGGATCGCGCTCATTCGGCGCTGGCCGGATCGAATCAGCTCGTTGATGTCGGCTGCCCACGAGACCGGCCAACAGCCAACAATCGGGTGGACCTCACCATCAACAGACCCCACAGCCGCCGTGGAATTGTCACCCGATTTCATCAGGGTGCGCACCACAGACGCATCGATCCTCGGCATGTCGCACGGGACGACGACCACTCGGTGTACCCCGGACGCCCAGGTGAGCGCCGTCCAGACACCCGCCAGCGGACCCTCGCCGGGAAGACGATCCGGGATGGAGGGCACCGCCAACCGGGCCGACGCCTCGGCGGTCGCACCGATCAACACAACAGGATCCACCGCCGCTTCTCTGAGCGCCCGAATAGCGATTCCTGCCAAAGGCCCCGATGGTGTCTGGGCAACCGACTTGTCGGCACCGAAGCGGCGGGATGAGCCGCCGGCCAGTACGGCTCCAGCAACCGGCGGGCGCCGGCTCAACCCAGCTCTGACGGGGGCCATGCGGGATCGAGCTGGTGGAGGAAGACGGCCGTCCGGTCTGCTTCGTCGGACTCGCCGATCTCGACGGCCGCCAGGTGGAGACCGTGGAGCGCCCGCAGGAACCCTCGGTTGGTGGCATGTTCCCAGCGAACATATCCCGATCCTCTCCAGCCGTTCTGGCGGAGAGTGTCGAGTCCACGGTGGTAGCCGACTCGGAACGCCGCGTACCGCTCGATCGGATGGCGTCCCAACTCTCCGAGGCGAGCCCAGCCGTCGAGGAACCGTGGATAATCGGCGACGATCGCAGAGACCGAGTCGCGCCGGTTGTCGAGATCCTCGAGAGCCAGCGCTTCCTCCAGGCGGGAGCGAAGCTCGATGCTCACTTCGGGAAGGACCGTTTCGGGTGGGCCGCTGGTACCGAGATCAAGATTGGTCACCGGGCGACTCTACCGGCCCACGTTGGCGACGGACCCGCCGATCGATCGCTCAGAAACTCTCCGTCGGACCCTGGCTGGGGTCGTCGCCTTTGCCGGTTGCCAGCATGGTCCGGCTCGCTTCATAGGAGGCGGTCATGAGTTCGCGACCCTTGCTGTAGTCATCGAAACGCACTCTTGGTGACCCTCCGGCGGGTAGACGGATGATCTCGCAGCCATCGGAGATCTCGGCGAGGTCCTCTTCGACCCTCTGAACCCGAGCGGTCCAGTACGCATGCATTAACGAATCAAATGGTTTCTCGGGCTCGAGAGGGCGCGGATCCAGATGACCGACCTGCAGTACATAGAGCTTGCGGGCGCCATTGGCAACTGCCCACTCGAGCGGGAGTTCGTTCACGACTCCACCGTCATACAGACGCTTGCCGTCGATATCCACTGGCGGATAGATCGCCGGCAGCGCCGCCGATGCCATGAGGGCCGGGATCAACGGACCCTTGTCGAACCAGTGTGGGGAGGCCAGGTGAGCATCGGTTGCAACGCAGGCGAAGGGTACGCGAAGTTCGGAGAACGTCCGGGCCGGGAGCTCAGAGTGAAGAAGATCCTCGAGCAACGTGGGGTCGTGAATGCTGGCCTTCTTCAGCGCCATTTGAGCAATGATCGGAAGTCGGCTTCGCGGCATGAGGTCGGGTGTGCCGTCGGCGAGATTGCTCCACAGTCGGATCAGGCGATCCACTCCAGAGCCGGTCGGGTCGGCCGCGAACGCCGCGCCGTTGATGCCGCCAACCGAGCAGCCAGTGATCAGATCTGGTTGGATGCCAGCTTCGTGGAGTGCTCGCAGCATCCCGACCTGTACCGACCCGAGGACCCCACCCCCGCTGAGAACGAAACCGATCTTTTCCTCGCCCTGAAAACGGCCTCGAGCTTCGGCCAGCCTGTCGCGCAGCAGCCCCCGACGGCCAAATCCGGTGGTGAACCGTTTCGAAATCGGAGCCATTGCTCTGACTCTAGTGTCGGGTGGGCTTGCGGGTTATCAGGGGCAGCGCACCATACGGAGAGTGTCGGTAGCGCCGATGGTCGCACTGGACCCACCCAGGACAGCCACGATGTCGCCGGAACGTACATGACCTTCCTCCTTGGCGATGCGGAGAACGTTCCTGACCGACTCGTCATTGCTTTCGATTCGGTCGATCTTGATGGGCGTCGCTCCCCAACTCATCGCGAGCTGACGCACCGTCCGCTCTTCAGGACTGAAACCCAGGATCGGGGCCTTCGGACGGAAGCGGGCAATCGCCCGAACCGTGAACCCACTTCTCGAAATACACAAGATGGCCTTGACCCCCATCTCCATCGCAGCTCGCCAGGTGGCCATGGTCATCACATCGGTCACCGCAGCATCGACGGACTGTGGCTCGATCAACCGGTCACGCTTGATGTGATGCGCCCACCCCTCATAGTCGAATTCCTGGTCAGCCCTCTGGGCGATCGCCGCCATGGTGGATACTACGTTGGCCGGATCGATGCCGACAGCGGTTTCGGCCGACAACATCACTGCCGATGTTCCGTCGAAAACCGCATTTGCGACATCGGACGCTTCGGCTCGGGTTGGCGCCGGGGCTGAGATCATGGATTCGAGCATCTGGGTAGCGGTAATCGCGGGACGGCCCAATGCGATGCAGCGGGCGATGATGTCCTTCTGGAGATGGGGCAGCTCGTGCAAGGAACACTCAGCGCCGAGGTCCCCACGAGCGACCATGACCGCTCCTGACGCCAGGATGATGCCGTCGAGATTCTCAACCGCAGCTTTGGTCTCGATCTTTGCGACCACCAACGGGCCGCGGGGTGCCGGTTCGGTGCCAACTCGCCGAACGTCATGGGCTGAGCGCACAAAACTCAGGGCCACCATGTCGATACCAGCGGTCACGAAGGCATCGAGCAAACGCAGATCCTCGCTGGTCGGGGTGGAAATCTTCAGGCGTTCGGAGGGGATGTGGAGCCCGGGTTTACCCATGACGCTCCCGCCGAACTCGACCCGCACATGCAGTTTGTCGAGGTCGGACCCGATCACCCTGAAGACCACCGAACCGTCGCCAACGATCAGCTTGTCGCCTTCGAGCACGTCGGTGAGGAGCGTGTCGTAGTCGACCGACAGCACCTCCTCGGTGCAGGGCTCAACGCCAGGTGTCAAAAACAGCTCATCACCAGTGTTCAGATGGCGCTTGTTTTCGAAAAGACCCAACCGAACTTTGGGTCCGGGAAGATCTGCCAAGATCGCGACGACCTTGTTGCTCGATTCGGCGACTTCGCGGATTCGGCGATACCGTTCCAACCCATCCTCGAGGGTCCCATGCGAGAGGTTGATGCGGGCCACGTCCATTCCCGCCTCAATCATGTCCTTGAGCGTGGCCTCGTCGTCGGACGCAGGTCCGATGGACGCGATGATCTTCGTGCGGCGGTTCATCCCCTGAACGCTAGGCGGATTCGGGCCCGGTACGCGACATGGTGTGGTGTTACCGGCGGGTAGTCCCCGGTGTCAGGATTGCGAGACAAGGCTCAGCGAGTATGTGACGTTGGCGATGGCCTCGGGTCGAGTCATGTCTGGACCTTCAGCTGACGAACCGCTGGCGATGGTGACCCGACAGACCGCCAATGAACGACCGAGCTTAACCAAGTCACAGTCAGCGAAGAGTACGGGCCCCGTTGGCCGGCGCAGGAAGTCGATCGACAAACTGGTTGTCACCGCCAGCGCCGCATCTCCGAGATGTCCCAGAATGAGGGCGTAGGACACGGAGTCGGCAAGCTGCATGAGGGTGGGACCACTGACGGTTCCGCCTGGCCGGAAATCCTCATCGCTGACCCCGTGACGCATTCTGCACGACCCGGGCCCGAAGCTCTCGAATCTCCCGGGAGCAAACGAATCGGCGCGGCTGGGCCAGGCCTTCTGCATGTATCGATGCAGCTGGATGAGGTTGAAGGCGAGTTCCATCGGTCAATGGCTATGCGGTTTAGCGTCAGCCGACGCAGCCGCACTCAACCGTTTGCTCCATGACCTTGAACTTGTACGGCGTGCTGGGCGAGAGAGCGCCACAGCCGAGGCATTGGAGCGCGAAACCATCGCTTGTCTGAACCATTCGAAGTGGGGCCTCGCCAGTCGAGAGCTTCTTTTCCTTCTTCCGCTTCTTGGGTTGAAGGACTTCTGGAAGGTTGGTGAGGTCCAGCTCTCGGTATGGTCGCCGTTCCTCGGGGAGCGCAGCGAACGTGTTGTCGTTGGGCAGCATCTCGGCGAAGTCTTCTCCGAACGGTTCGCTCCAAGGCACGAAGAACGCCAGTGCGTACCGCTCCGCGGCATCAGCAAGTGTGAATGCCTCGAAAAGGTCTCCGCTGGGGGCCAGAGGGCCGATTCGGTTCGGTTCGTTGACCTTTTCAGGGCCGGAGAACTTGAGGAACTCGGCGATATCGGGATAACTGTCCGGGCCAAAGACCCGGGCATCCTCGGCGATCTCCTGGATCTCGCCTACGAAGCCATCGGCGTCGGCTCCGGCGGTCGGATCCTCCATGGTGTCGCTCGCGAAGATGATCACGAATCGAGCGCCGCTGCCCGCTCGCTTGCGGCGAAGAATCCGCCCCATACGCTGAATCATCTGCCGACGGGTTCGACTGGCGCTGACCACGATGCCGAGATTGGCGTCGGGCACGTCTACTCCCTCGTCGAGGACCTTGGGAGCGGCAACCGCCCTGAGTCGCTGCTCGCGGAAGTCGGTGAGGATCTTCTCCCGCTCACGCCGCGGTGTTTCGCCGGTGATGATCTCAATGGTGGTGTTGGGGTCGAGCCGGTTGATGGCGTGGTTGGCGGCCCGAACGGTCTCGGTGAACAGCAACGACCCGTCGCTGTCGTTGATCGGATCGGCGAAGATCCCCAGCGCTTCATACTTCGCCTGGCTGTTGGCCACGATTTCGCGTCGGCTGCCAAACGCATCGAGATAGTCCGCCGCCGCTCGCCCGTGAGGCCCACCGTCGTTGGCTGCCAAGAACTGCACCGCTGCCAGGAACGCTCCGAACGGGCGCTGGGGCATGTCCTTGATGCTGCGCAACACGCGGCGAGAATCGACCAGGGTTTGTTCGGTGGCGATGTAGTCCGCTCGCTCTGATTCGGTGAGCGGTACAGCGACGAAGCCGACCCGTGGCTGGGCGCAGACCCCGTCAGCGATGGCTTCGGCGAAGCCGTATCGGTAGCAAATACCGCCGAAGAACGGCAGGAGTAGCGTGTCCACGGCGTCGTCGGATCGTTGGAGCGTGGCGGTGAGGCCGAGCCGTTCGGTGTATTCCTTCATCAGGCTCTTTCGCAACACTTTGCCGCCGAAGCCGTGACACTCGTCTGCGATGAGCATTCCGTTCAAGCCGTCGGGAGGGACGGGCTTGCGACTGGCGGCCGAATGCCGGGTGGTCACGAGAATGTCACAGTCGGGAGGCCGATCGGTACCGCTGTCGCCGAGGCGACCGATCGTGAGATCGGGCATCGCCTCGCTCAGACGCTCGCTCCATTGCTCCATCAGGACTCTACTGGGTACGACAACCAGGACGAAGAGGCCCCGCCGAATGGCGTCTTGGGCTGCGGCGATAGCCACGTTGGTCTTGCCCGAACCAGTCACAGCTTCGATGACACCCTGACGACCGCATCGAAGCCAGCTGGACAATGCGTCGACCTGCCATCGGTAGAGGAAAGGGCCCTCCGCCGCCTCGGGTGGAAGGGCGAGTGGAGGCACCGGGGTGACCTCCGGACGGTTCGGTTGTGGGTCGGGAAGGGGGTTCACAGCGAACGTCCGATTGTATCCCCGACATGGACGCTTCGGGTCGGCCATGCGACACAGGTGTCGTTAGCAACCGCCGCCGCTGGGCCGGTCGGGTATTGACGGATCGACAACCTCGATGTGGATGTGGCCATTCGACGGATCTGCAGTGGTCTTGTCGATCTGAGATTCGAACGGCAATTTGCGGACATTGCTGCCGATCCTGGTCTGGCCGGCGACCAGCCGGTCCCCCTTCTCAACGGCGAGCCCTTCGAAGTGAAGTACCTTCACCTCATATCCAGGTCGGGTGTCTGGTTCTATGACCAGGTAGTGATCCTGGTACTTGCAGTACAGCGTGTAAGTTCCCGCTCGGAGAACGGTGCCCGTGACCGGCGATCGAATCTCGTCATCTTGATGAACGGCGATATCGGCGGCGGTTCGGGAGCCGTTGCCGCGATTTCGTGAGGCCATTGTTGAGACGATCGCACCCGTCGACTGGGGATCCTGTTGTTGGGCACCATCGTGCCCGGACTCGTGAAACCCGATCCGCTCAACTCGGTCGGCTGGATGGTGCAGCGTCACATCACCGATCGTTGCATAGGGCCCGAAGGAGGTCGAGGTGTAGGTCCGTGGCACCTCAACGTGAATCCCTGCGAAACGTCCGTTGTGGGCGACGACCTCGGCCACAATCCCGTGTGTCGGACCCGTGACCTCCCATCGACACGCTCGTCGCGAGATCGCCGGGTCGTGAGGTTCCCGACCTGCGATCGAGGAGTCTGAGCATCCCTGAGGTGAGGTCGTGGCCTGACCGAGTGTTCCGATGGTCGGGCTGATCCTGCGGACCGAGTTGGAGATGGCGGCCCGATCCGCCGCGGAAAGTGTTCGGCTTCCAAACACGCTTCGACCCGTCACAGCGGTGCGTAACGCATCTGCAGCCCAGAGGTCATCCGAGCTCACTTCATCGATATCGACGACGACGCCGTTTGCGACGCTCGTAGTGAAGCCTTGGCCGAGGCCGACCTCGGTGATGCGGACCGGGCACTTAGATGTGCGACCCGTGGTCCAGCACTGGCCATTGGGCTCGACCGAGCTGAACCGCCCGAATCGCTTTTGCAGGCGATCGACGGCGGACACCAGAGCCGATGAGCGGTCAGAAGCCAACGCGGAGGTTGACCTCTGGCCGACCAATGCTTCGAGGGCGTCTATGGATGCCGCCATTTGTTCCGACGAAGCCATCGACGCCGCAACCGCCGGTCGCCGATAGGGATGCTGCCCGATGAACTCCGAACTGGCTGAAATCCACCTCACCACGTCGACCCGGCTGACCGCCGGGGTTCGCACCAGCTCTGTCCAGTATGCGAATCCGGCGGGGTCGGGTGTTCGTCCCAACACGTTGCCGTAGACGATGCGAACAAACTCCTCGTCACCGGTCTCGCCATACGTTGCACGAAACTCGGCCGACTCACTGAAGCTGAAGGCGATTGCGTCGATCGACGTGCCGAGGTCGAACTGATTCAGCCAATAGGTGGCACCGGCGAGATCTGGGTCACGGCGAAAGAATGCCCAATACAACCGTAGGACATCACCGTGGCCGACCAAAAGAGAGTCCGCCTGCGCTCCGAGGACTCGTGCGGCGTCGCTGGTGCGCAGGTCGTGCTGCGCCGCACCGACCTGTGGATCCATTCTCGCCGACGGTTCGCTGGCCCCAGAGTCCGGGGCAGCGAACACCGTGGCTATCACCACTCCCAACACTGCAACCGCGAGGCTTCTTCGCACAAAACGTCCCACTGAGAACATGATGCCACTATCGGCCGATTCGAGCGGCACGGGAGCCCATCTGTGATCCCAAATGGTCTTCAACGCACATCACTCCTGCACCGGCCGTTGTGAGGCGGCCGCTATAACCTCTATTCATGACACGCAACGAGGTGTTCGACCCCCGGTTCTGGGCGCAAACATCGGGAGTTCTCTTCGACCTTGACGGTGTGGTAACACCCACCGCACGCGTGCACGAACGCGCATGGGCGTCGCTGTTCAATTGGTTCCTGTCCGAACATGGATCGGGTGCGAGTGATCGCAGCGAATTCACTGTTGCCGACTACCACACCTACGTGGATGGCAAGCCCAGGTACGACGGCGTTCGGTCATTCCTGGCCAGCAGGGCCGTCGTCCTTCCCGAAGGGGATCCGGCGGATGCGCCCGGGCCCGAGACGGTCTGCGCCCTGGGCAATAGAAAGAACGACGAGTTCAACTCGATCATCTCCCGAGAAGGAATCGAGCCCTACCCGGGGTCTCACGCGCTCCTGGGTGCGCTCGACGAGCTGGGCATACCCCAGGGCATCGTGTCGTCATCCAAGAACGCTCGAACCGTCCTCACCGGCGCCGGCTACGAGGGCCGCTTCGCCGTCATCGTCGATGGCAATGTGTCGGCCGAACTGAAGCTTCCCGGCAAGCCATCCCCAGACGCGTTTCTGCTGGGTGCCGAACAATTGGGTGTAGACCCGGCCGAGACCGTGGTGTTCGAGGATGCGGTGAGTGGCGTCGCGGCGGGCCGCGCAGGCGACTTTGCCGTCGTGGTGGGCGTCAATCGAGGTTCAGGGGCCGATGTGCTGCTCCAGAACGGAGCTGATGTGGTTGTAGATGACCTCGGCGAACTTGTGCAGACTGTGGCCGACGCCGCCGATAGGAAAACATGAAGGCCAAGCACGCACCCGACGCGCTCCCCCAGCATCGATTCCCGGTCGATCCCTGGCGCCTGGTCGAACGGGAATACGGCACCGAAGACCTGGGTGTCACCGAGACACTCTTTGCGCTCGGCAACGGCTATATCGGCATGCGGGCCAATCCCGAGGAAGGCCGCGAAGCCCACAGTCACGGCACGTTTCTGAACGGATTTCATGAGACATGGCGAATCTCCCACGCCGAGGCGGCCTACGGGTTCGCCGAAGTCGGTCAGACGATCGTCAACGTGCCGGATGCCAAACTCATCAAGCTGTACGTCGACGACGAACCGCTCCTCCTTTCAAGCGCC
>JBLYYW010000324.1:0-8914 GCA_048550155.1 Acidimicrobiales bacterium
CGATGGCATCGTCGATGTGGGCAAATTCGTCGTCGATCGCAGCGATGGAGGTGTTGACAAGCATGGCGGCCATCGGTTCGGCGGTGGTCTTCCAGAATTCGCTCGGCGTGGGCTCACAGCTGTCCTGACGGAACTTCCTGAGTTCGCGGGTGGTTCGCTTGAGGTCAGAGCGTCGCAGGTCATGGGCATCGGCGATCACCCGCAGCTGACTACGCAGACGCCGGGCGCTGGTGTCAATACGTTGGCGGAGGCGATCGTTCGCCGCAGTCAGTTCAGGCACCGGGGAAGTCATGACACTTCAATCGGCTGGTTCTTCCAGAACTCAAGTCGAACGGGTACTGTCGCCCATGTGTTTACCGAACGCGTAGAGCGAGTCCGTCAGTCCATGCACGCGCAGGGTGTCGATGCAATCTTGTTGTCGGTTGGACCCGATCTGCCATGGCTGACCGGATTTGCAGCAATGGCCCAGGAACGGCTGACCATGCTGGTGTTGACCTCTGAGGGCGAGCCGACACTTGTCATTCCCGGGTTCGAGACCGAGCGCGTCGCCGATACCGAACAGATCCTGTCCATCGCCCCGTGGGGCGAGACCGATGATCCGGTCGAGATGGTTGCAGCCGCGCTCGGTGGTACGAAATCGGGGCGATTGGCAATTGGCGATCACACGTGGAGCAGGTTCTTGGTGGCGCTCCAACGTCGGTTTCCCACGGCAACGTGGACAACCGCACACGAGGTGCTCGGCCAGCACCGGGCCACAAAGGACGAGGCTGAGGTCGCAGCATTGGCTCGGGCCGGAGCGGGTGTCGACACGATCGCAGGTGAACTGCAACGAGGAGAGATCCCGCTGATCGGTCGGTCCGAGACCGAGGTGGGCGCCGATATCCGAGCTCGGATTCTCGAACGGGGGCACGACAAGGTGAACTTCTGCATCGTCGCGTCGGGGCCGAACTCGTCCAGTCCGCACCACGACACCGGGGACCGAATCATTCAACCCGACGAGCCGGTGTTGTTCGATTTTGGGGGAACCTCCGCCGAGCCCGCAGGAGCACCCGGGTACTGCTCGGACACGACTCGAATGATCTTCACCGGCCAACCTCCGGCTGAGTATCAGGAGGCCTACGACGCATTGTTTGCGGCACAGGAGGCCGGCTTCCAGGCAGCGCAGGTCGGAACTCCGGCCGAAGACGTTGACCGCGCCGCCCGGGGTGTCTTGGCCGACGCCGGTCTTGGCCAGTACTTCATCCATCGCCTCGGACACGGCATCGGCGTTGAAGCGCACGAGGATCCCTACCTGGTGGGAGGAAACAGCGAGCCCTTGGTATCTGGGAACGCATTCAGCGTGGAGCCGGGGTTCTACGTTGCAGGGAAGTGGGGTGCTCGAATCGAAGACATCGTGGTGGCGTCCGACGGTGGCCCGCGGCGATTGAACAACAGCAGCCGTGCACTGGCCGTGGTCGAGGCCTGACCGAGTTTCAGGTCGATTCGCCGATGGCGAGTATGGCGCGAGCGACCAGATCCATCCCGAAGGCGGTGAGAATTGCGAGGTACAGCAGGCCCGTCGCAGCCATCACCGCGCTGTACTGCCTCTCTTTCAGCGCAGCCATTGTGATGAACACCAAGGCAATCGTGGCTATCACACAGCCCACCCAGAAGTAGCCCAGCATGCCGTCGTAGCCGTCCTGAATCGTTCCGTCGAGGGCGCTGATCATCCCGGTCGGTACCAGGAAGAGCACGGTATGGGGCAGCCAGAGAACGGCGGTCCAGCGGACGAGCTCATTGAGAGGCTCCCGACTCATGCCGGGCTGCACCAGGTACCAGTGTCCGAGCAACATGGCGTCGGTCACCACACCCAACAACGCAGCTCCGGCGATCATCCGAGCGACCAGAAGCACCGGGCTGTCGCCTGCAGCGATCCCGGCGGCGACGATTCCTGGGAGGCCGACCAGCGCAGCCGCCAAGTCGAGTCGGGGATTGAACTCGGGGCCACCGATGGTCTTGGCGGTTTCGGCGCGATCGATTCCCGTCATTGCTGCAACCCGCTCGGAGCGAGCTTCGGCGATTTGTCGCTGACCTCGCACCCCGGCCTTTCGTCTGGTCCAGCTCTGGATCAGTGCGACGGCGGTGACTCCTGCGACGGCTGCGGTGCTGACCTCCCGAACGGGGTTGACTCCAAAAGCAAGACCGGCAGCAAGCCCGAGAAGTGCGACGACGAGGTAGGTTCCGCGGATTGTCCAGCCGTACCCGATCGAGACCTCTCGCCGACGCGTCGTAACCCAGCAGAAGAACATTCCGCCTGCCGCCCACTGGAGGAGGAAATCGGCGGTTGCGAGGTCGAACATCGGAGACCAGGGTAGGGAGGTTATTGCCGGCGGAGTTCAACCTGTCGCGTGCGGTGGTCCTGCCCCTTTCGCAGGATCAGGTCGGCACGGGATCGGGTGGGCAGGATGTTCTCCACGAGGTTCTTTTCGTTGATCGACTTCCAGATTGCGGTGGCTGTTTCGGTGGCTTCGGCGTCGGTCAGGTCACCGTATTTTCTGAAGTAGCTCTTCGGGTTCCGAAAGGCGGTTTCTCGGAGCGTGAAAAACCGTTCGACGTACCAGTCTCGGATGTCGTTGATTTCGGCATCGACATAGATGGAAAAATCGAAGTAGTCCGACACGAAGACCGGATTCATATCGTCCACCTGACCGGTCTGGAGAACGTTCAGCCCTTCGACGATCACGATGTCAGGGCGACGTATGACGACGGATTCCTCGGTGCGGTCGTACACCAGGTGCGAATACACCGGCGCGCTCACTTCGGCGGCGCCGCTCTTGATCTCCGCCATGAACCGGACCAGACGGCGTCGGTCATAGGACTCGGGGAATCCCTTGCGGTCCATGATGCCGCGCTCCTCGAGCACTGCGTTCGGCCAGAGGAATCCGTCGGTGGTCACGAGGTCAACCTTGGGATGATCCGGCCAGCGACCCAGCAGCGCTTGCAGAACGCGGGCGGTTGTGGATTTGCCGACTGCAACGGAGCCTGCGATGCCGATGACGAAAGGAACCTTCTGTGGCATTTCGCCGAGGAACGTTGCGCTGGCGCGGTACAGCGACTGTGAGCCTGCGACATAGAGATTCAGGAGCCTGCTCATCGGGAGGAAGACGCGCTCGACCTCCGCCATGTCGAGTTCGACGTTGATCCCTCGGAGTTCGTCGATGTCGGCCGCGGTCAGCGTCATCGGAGTCGCCTGCCGAAGTCGAGCCCACTCCTCGGCCGAGAAGCACACATGAAGGCTCGGTGGGTCCGCAGCGTGGCTCATACAAATACCCTCATCAGCTCATCACGGTAGGTGCACTTGGGCTTGGTGCGACGTTCTGGCACGAATCGCCCACTGAGGTCCCGAGCGTTGTGCCCGGGTGAGCCGTTGTGACCAATGAGCTTGAGTATTCGTGGTAGTACGAATTCTCGACCGAGTTGCCGATAGTACGGTGTGAAGATGGCAGAGATATGGCCCGGCACCGAGTATCCATTGGGCGCCACGTGGGATGGATCAGGCACCAATTTTGCGGTCTTTGCCGAAGGAGCCCACGGGGTCGAAGTCTGCCTCTTCGACGACGACGGCGCCGAAACCCGGTTGGAACTTCCCGAGGTCACAGCCCACTGCTTCCACGGCTATGTGCCCGGCGTCGGACCGGGACAACGGTACGGGTTCCGAGCCTACGGTCCGTGGGACCCGGCACGAGGGCTGAGGTTCAATTCTCAGAAACTGATGCTGGATCCCTACGCCAAAGCGATCGAGGGGGACGTGCAGTTCGTCCGGGACGTCTTCGACCACCGGGCCGGCAACATCGATGAAATGCACATCGGGGACAGCAAGAACTTCGTGCCCCGCTCGGTGGTGGTCAGCCCCTTCTTCGATTGGGGCGATGATCGCCCACCTCGCCGACCCCGTCGGGACACCGTGCTGTATGAGGCACACGTGAAGGGTATGACCCAGCGTCATCCCGAGGTTCCCGAGAAACTGCGGGGAACGTATGCAGGGATGGCCCACCCGGCGGTGGTTGACCACCTCGTCGACCTCGGGGTCACCGCACTGGAACTGATGCCCGTCCACCAGTTCTACAGCGAGAGTTTCTTGGCCGACAAGGGTCTCACCAACTACTGGGGGTATGCCACGATCGGATATCTGGCGCCTCACAACAAGTACTCAGCGTGGGGGCAGAAGGGCGAGCAGGTTCAGGAATTCAAACATCTTGTCAAAACCATGCACGCTGCCGGCATCGAAGTGATCCTCGACGTGGTCTACAACCACACGTGTGAGGGGAACACCTGGGGTCCCGCGTACGCATTCAAGGGCCTGTCCAACCACAGCTATTACCGATTGTCACCCGAGGATGGGCGGCACCACATCGATTTCACCGGAACCGGCAACACGCTCGATGTCGGACACCCAAACGTGTTGCAGCTCATCATGGACTCACTGCGCTACTGGGTTACCGACATGCGGGTCGACGGCTTCCGATTTGATCTCGCTTCAGCCCTCGCCCGTGACCATGACCACGTCGACCGGTTCGCAGCGTTCTTCGATATTGCTCATCAGGATCCGGTGTTGCGCACTGTGAAACTCATCGCAGAGCCGTGGGACATCGGGGACGGCGGCTACCAGGTCGGCCGGTTCCCGCCCCTGTGGAGCGAGTGGAATGGTCAATACCGGGACACGATTCGTAGTTTCTGGAAAGGCGAGCCGTCGACTCTGGCAAGCTTCGCGAGCCGATTCACGGGGAGTTCGGACCTCTATGAGAGTGACGGACGGAAACCTTCGGCATCGGTCAACTTCATCACCTCTCACGACGGATTCACGTTGGCGGATCTCGTCAGCTACAACGAGCGCCACAACGAGGCGAACGGGGAGAACAACGAGGACGGTGATCGTCACAATCGGTCCTGGAACAGCGGGTTCGAGGGTCCGACCGAAAATCCGGCTGTGATCCAGACCCGGCAACGGCGCGTGCGGGCGATGCTTGCGACACTCCTCCTGTCTCAAGGGATGCCGATGGTCCTCGGTGGCGATGAGCTCGGCCGGAGCAAGGGTGGGAACAACAATTCCTACGCTCAGGACAACGAGATCAACTGGATCGACTGGGAAGGCGCCGACACTGAACTGCTGGACTTCACCAGATCCATGATCAGCTTGCGGATGAATCACCCGGTGTTCCGCCGCCGGCGATTCTTCGACGGTGAGCCGAGCGACGCCAACTTCGATCTGGCCGACATCGGCTGGTATGACACCGATGGTTCACCAATGAGCCACGATGATTGGATACAGCCGTTGAACCGGGCCATCACAGTCTTCCTCAACGGTGACAGCGTGATGAGCGCGACGAAACGGGGAAAACCGGTGATGGACGATTCGTTCCTGATACTGATGAATGCAAACAGTGTTCCCGTGAGATTCGAGATTCCCGGGGTTCTCTCGGACCGTTTCTGGCGTATAGAAATCGATACCGCCCAGCCGAAGTCGCCGGACCGTCCGGTCGTCGGAACCGTCGAGGCAGAGGCCTGGTCGGTAGTTGTCCTCAAGGAGCGTCGCAACGATGAGTAGCAAGACAGAGCCGCACGTGTTGTTCGCCTCCGCGGAGTTGTCACCGATGATCAGCGTCGGTGGCCTTGCACTCGCTACCAGCGGCCTTGTGAAGGAACTGACCGCCCAGGGCTCAAAGGTCACCGTTGTGCTCCCCGACTACGGGGCACTGGTGGAAGGATTCGAGGAGACGTCGGCGTGGAGTCTCACCGTGCCCGACTGGTGTGGGCCGACACTGGCCCGAAGAGGGACCGGGCCTGGGCTGTCCGACGTGATATTGATCAGTCGTCCAGGCATGGAACGGCCCCATCCGTACGTGGATCCCGGCTCCGGCAACGCCTGGGCCGACAACACCGAACGGTTCTTCGCTTTTTCGGCAGCCATCGCTGCTCTGTGCGGGAGCCCCGACCATGGGGGCCTCGGCCCCGATGTGCTCCACCTGAACGACTGGCACACTGCCGCTACGGTCGGGTTCGTGGCCGAGTTGCCACCCACCGTTCTGACGATTCACACCCTCGGCTACCAAGGGGTGTCCGACGCATGGTGGATGTCTCGTATACCTCACCGAGCATGGCTGTTCAGCTGGTACGACGTCGCGAATCCGCTGGCAGCCGCCATTCGGACCGTGGACCGGATCGTCGCTGTCAGCCCCAACTACGCACGTGAGATCCTCACGCCGGAGTCCGGGATGGGAATGGATCACGAGTTGAATTCCAGAGGCGACGCTCTGGTCGGTATCCGCAACGGAATAGATGTCGGCGTGTGGGACCCATCGGTTGACCCACATTTGCCCCGTACCTATTCACCCAAAACCGTGGTCAAGGGCAAGGCGGCCGCCCGGGAGGCGCTCCTCGAACGCTTCTCGTGGGAGGAAGACGGTGCCACATTGATCGGTGTTGTCAGCCGACTCGTTGACCAAAAGGGAATCGACCTCCTGATGCAAACGATCCCGTACTTGGAGGGCATGAATGCGCGTCTGGTGCTCCTGGGATCCGGGCTTCAAGACCTCACCAACTGGGTCAGAACCACCGCAGGGTTGTACCCCGAGCAGCTCGCGGTCGAACTCGATGCATTCGACGAACCGTTGGCACATCTGATCTTCGCCGGCAGCGACCTGTTCTGTATGCCCAGTCGGTTCGAGCCGTGCGGGTTGGCTCAGATGCAAGCCATGGCGTACGGGACGCCTACCGTTGCCACCGCCGTTGGTGGGCTGGTGGACACGATCATCGATGCTGACGCCGATCTTGGGTCCGGCACCGGATTCCTCACCCGTACCAACGACCTGCCCGGTCTCGTCGACGCGCTACACCGCGGCCTTCGAGCCTTTGGTTCGACCCAGCGGTTCAATGGCATCCGACGGCGAGGAATGAAATCTGACTGGTCCTGGACCGAACCGGCGCACCGCCATAGTGAACTCTACGACGAGCTCGTTTCAGGGCGTCAGAACGTGTAGTTCTTCGGAACCGCAACAACACCATCAGGCGAGATCGTGAACCGGGATTTGTCCTCTTCCTCGTCGAAACCGATCCGTGTCCCAGGCGGCACCACGACATTCTTGTCGATGATCGCGTTGCGGATCCGAGATCCGGCTCCCACGTTCACGTCGTCGAAAAGGATGGTCCCTTCGAGGGTGGCGTCTCTCTCGATCTTGACGTTGGGCGAAATCACGCTTTCGGAGACCGTGCAGCCCGAGAGGATGGCACCGTTGGCGATGATCGTGTTGTAGACGTCCGGGGATCGGACACCGTCACGAACCAGTTTGGCCGGGGGAAGCGACCGGCCGAGCGTGAAGATCGGCCACTGCTGGTTGTACAGACTGAACGCCGGCAGAGGCTGAACCAGATCCATGTGAGCGTCGAAATAGGCGTCGAGGGTCCCAACATCTCGCCAATATCCCCGTTGGCCCTCGTCGTCACCGGGGACGACGTTGCGGGTGTAGTCATAGACTTGGGCCACCCCGGCATTGACCAGGCGGGGAATGATGTCGCCGCCCATGTCGCGGGCCGAATCCGGTTCGTCGGCGTCGGCATTCAACGCTTCCACCAACACATCGGTGTTGAACACATAGTTGCCCATCGAAGCCAAGACCCGATCGGGGTCATCGGTCAGGCCAGGAGGGTCGTTAGGTTTCTCGAGGAACCGTTTGATCCTGTTGGAGTCGGATTCCTTGTCGATCACACCGAACTGGTCTGCCTCGGACCGGTTCACCCGTAGCGCCGCAACAGTGACGCCGGCGCCGCTCTCGATGTGTTGGTCCAGCATCTGGCGGGGGTCCATACGGTAGATGTGATCAGCCCCGAAGACGAAAATGTACTGGGGTCGTTCGTCGTCGATCAGGTTCATATTCTGGAACAGCGCGTCGGCTGAACCACGAAACCAGTCAGGTCCTCGGCGCATCTGTGCTGGAACAGACGAGACGTAGTTGCCCAGGAACGTGGACAGCCTCCAGGTCCGACTGACATGCACATCCAACGAGTGGCTCTTGTACTGGGTCAGCACCACGATCTTGCGGTAGCCGCCGTTCACCAGATTGGAGAGGGCGAAGTCGATGAGCCGGTAGGGACCGCCGAAGGGAACGGCGGGCTTGGCACGATCAGCGGTCAGCGGCATCAGCCGCTTCCCCTCACCACCGGCGAGGACGATCGACAACACCTGAGGGCGGACACCCGTATGGGAAAGGGCGTTGGAATCAGTCACGTTCGTATCTTGGCTCACGAATCGATGCTTGTCATGTTTGTCATCCGGGCAGAAGAACCTGTTCATAGACCGAATCACCGATTTCGATACCCATTACCAGACCGTCAGCGCTGACCCGGAATTCTGTGAGAATGGGTTCGGGTCCGGCGAGGCGAGTGTCGGTTTCGAACGTTACGAACACCACCACCTGAACAGGCTGATCATCGGTGGGCGCGACCTGGAGCTGCGCCGGCTCGGCCAGGAGGAGGGCTGCGGACTCGCCATCGAGTTCGACGACCGACTGAATCGACTCGATGGTGGTTCCGAAGAACTGCACGATGGTGTCGCCCTCCTCGGTTCGCCATCGACCGTCAAGTTCAGAAGGCATCTCAAAGGGAGGGCTGGCGAGGTCGGTGGACGTGCTCGACACAGATGAAGTGCTGGTCGGTTGGGTTTGAGTCGTCGTGGCGATCGTTTGTGACGCGGTAGAACCTTCCCCGTCACCGACGAAGAGAACGGCAACAATCGCAGCCATCAGGACCGCGGCGAGCGCCCCGAGGGCGAGGTTCATTCGATCGACTTGATCAGGGTAGATCGTGGGTAGGTTCGAGCCATGGCAAAGATCGGGTTCATTGGTCTCGGAGTTATGGGCTATCCCATGGCCGGACATCTTCA
>JBLYYW010000325.1:0-3184 GCA_048550155.1 Acidimicrobiales bacterium
CAGATGTTGCAGTCCCATCCCCGTTGGGAAAGTGCCGACTTCTCCAACCTCGAGCTGGTCATATCCGGTGGGGCGCCCTGTCCCGTGCCGGTCATGCAGAAGTTCTGGGACAGAGGTGTCGACTTCAAGATGGGCTACGGGCTGACGGAAGCCGCCGGCAACAACTTCTGGCTACCCGCCGACCGTGTTGCAGACAAGACGACCTCGGTTGGGTTCCCCATCTTTCACATCGACATGAAGATCGTCGACGAAGCCGGCAATGAAGTTGGCCCGAACGAACCAGGAGAGCTGCTCATTCGAGGTCCCCACGTCACTCCCGGTTATTGGAGACAACCCGAGGCCACCGCGGAGACGATCAAAGATGGCTGGCTATGGACAGGGGACCTGGCAGTCAAAGATGATGAGGGGTTCTTCACCATCAAGGGTCGGTCCAAGGACATGTTCATCTCGGGTGGCGAGAACGTGTACCCCGCTGAGGTGGAGTCGGTGATGCTGGCGTACCCCGCCGTCGCCGAAGCGGCGCTGGTTGGCGTTCCCCACGAAGTGTGGGGCGAGGTCGGCAAGGCCGTTGTGGTTCTCGAGTCCGGCGCCGACTTTGCTGAGGGCGACTTCCTTGGCTTCCTCGAAGAGCGTATCGCCAAATACAAGCTGCCCCGCACGGTCGTGGTGATGCCCGAGATCCCCAAGACCGCCATCGGCAAGATCGACAAGAAGTTGCTCGTAGGAGAGGAGTCCTCGTGACCATCGCGACCATCGACGGCATCGCCGCGACAACCATTGCCACCGATCGGATTTCCACGAGAGTGCTGACCTCCGGGCCGGCTGATGGGATCCCCGTTCTGCTGCTGCATGGCAACCTTTCGTCGGCGACATGGTGGGAAGAGACCATGGTCCGGTTGCCTGACGGGTACTTCGCCGTTGCCCCCGACCAGCGTGGGTTCGGCGAAGCCGACGCGACTGCAAAGGTAGATGCGACCCGGGGCATGGGGGACTTCGTCGACGACGCTATCGCCCTGATGGACCATCTCGGTCACGACAAGTTTCATCTCGTTGGCAACTCCTTGGGAGGCGTCATCGTCTGGTGGCTGATGGCCGGCCACGCCGAACGAATTCTGTCCGTCACTCAGGTGGATCCGGGCTCGCCATACGGATTTGGCGGAACCCGCGATGTCGAAGGAAACCCGACCAACGACGATTTCGCCGGGTCCGGCGGTGGGCTGATCAACCCCGAGTTCGTGCGACTCATCACCGAAGGCGACACCGGCACCGACTCGATGTTCTCACCCCGAGCTGCCCTGCGGGCGCTGGTGTGGAAGCCACCCCTCGTTCCGGCACGTGAGGATGCGTTCGTCGACAGCCTTCTCCAGGTGCACATCGGAGAAGACGCCTACCCAGGAGACAAGGTGATGTCGGCGAACTGGCCGTTTGTCGCTCCCGGCGTGCTCGGGGTCAACAACGCGCTCTCGCCCAAATACGCGCTCGACCCCGCACAGATGGTCGAGTCGGCGGCCAAGCCACCGGTGCTCTGGGTACGTGGCGCCCAGGACCTTGCCGTCTCCGACAACGCCGCCTCAGATCCCGGCACTTGGGGGCCCATGGGACTTGTCCCCGGGTACCCCGGCGCCGATGCCTACCCGTCACAGCCGATGTTGGGACAGACCCGCTCTGTGCTCGACGCCTATGCGGCCGCGGGTGGCACCTACAAGGAAGTGGTTATCGACGACTGTGGCCATGTGCCGTTCATCGAGAAACCAGAAGAGTTCGACGGTGTGTTCCATGAGCACATGGCCGACGTATAACCAGAAAAGGGAAAGAGGAGGAAACTGAATGAGGAAAGCAACCAAGCTGCTGATGCTGCTTGTGGTGTTCGCTCTTCTTGCTGCCGCATGTGGCGATAGCGAGTCAGACGAGACCACAGCCGCTCCGGCCGAGACAACGGCGGCGGCTGCCGAAACGACAGCTGCACCAACCGAGACGACGGCCACGCCGGACACATTGCCGGAGGTCGAGGGCGTTAGCTGCGACGAGCCGGTGACGGTTGGGGTTATTACCGACCAGACCGGTGCGCTTGCCATCTATGGCTCGCACGTCAACCGCGGCGTTCCGATCGGTTTTGCTTACGCAACCGGTAGCGACATCATCGGCGACGGACTGTCCAATCCCGAGCAGACCTACATGCTGGATGGCTGCGAAATCAATGTCATCTTCAAGGACGATCAGAGCAACGCAGAACTCAGTGCGACCGCAGCCCGCGAGCTCATCGAGGTAAATGGCGCCGACATCATTATCGGTTCCGTTAGCTCGGGCGTAACCGCGACGCTGCAGGAGATTGCGCGTGAGAACAACGTCATCCTGATTGCCGCCCCGGCAGCAGCGACCGACTTGACCGGCAAGACGTTCGATCCGAACACCTTCCGGGCGAGCCGTTCGAACTACCAGGACGGTATGGCGATCTGTGATCAGTTCGTCAACGGTGACGGGTTCGAGACATTCGTGCAGATTGCTCCGGACTACTCGTTCGGTTACGGAGGCGCCCAGGCCTACGAGGACGCTTGCACCTTCTACGGAGGCGAGTTTCTTGCGGAAACGGTGTTCGCCCCGGCTGACACCACCGACTTCACGTCGTACATGACACCGCTCGCCGAGTCGGGCGCCGACGCGTTGCTCGTGACTTGGGCAGGCGGAGGCTTTGTGCCGTTGCTGCAGTCGGCTATCGATCTCTCTGTTCTCAATGAGGACACTGTTCTGGGTTCGCCGTTTGTCGACAACGTCGTAATGCCTGCGTTCTTCGGCAACGCGGTCGGGACCACTTCGGTGATCCTGTACCAGTACGAGGCGCCGAGCAACCCTGTCAACGACTATCTGATTGCGAGTCAGGCCGCGGTCGGCGGGACCGTTCCCGACCTGTTTGACGCCGACGGCATGAACGCCGCCATCATGGTGGTCGAAGCGCTCAAGGCGACCGCGGGAGCGGCAGATGCCGACTCGTTGAAGGCTGCGCTGGAAGGCTTGAGCTTCGAGGGCCCCAAGGGACTCATCGAAATCCGCGCTGAAGACCACATGGCCATTCAGGACATGTACGTTGTGACGCTCACCGGATTCGACGACGCCGGCCCGCTCTACGAGTACGTATCGACGGTTCGCCCCGAGCCACCGTGCTTGCTGGAGGGCGACTTCACCGCAC
>JBLYYW010000326.1:0-2566 GCA_048550155.1 Acidimicrobiales bacterium
CAGCCCCGGCCTGAGCCCCGGCCTGAGCCTCAGCCAGTCCAGGACCACCTGCCCCCGGCTGTTGCGGCACCCCAGCCCCCGCCCCCCCCCCAGCCCCGGCCCCCGCCCCAACCCCAGCAGGCCCCGATGCCGTCGTTCGCTCCGGAGCCCGTATCGGAGAGCCCGTGGGCTGATGAGGCACCGGCGCCCCAGGCCAACCCGATTCCGGCCGCGTTTCAGCCGCAGGCACCCGCTGTTCAGCCTCCAATCCGTCAACCGCACGAAGCGCCTCGCCAACCGGTCGTTCGTCAGGAGGCTGCCCCACAGCCTGCGCCGACTCCTCACGCTGCCCCACAGGCACTCCAACAGCCCGCACCGCGTCCTGCGCCCGATCGGCAGGCCGAGCCTCCCCGGCCATCTGCCCCGGCCCCACATCACCCGGCGCCAGCTCCCCAGCCTGCGCCTCAGGCGTTCCAGCAGCCTGCGCCGGCACCGCGTCCAGCACCCCAGCAGCCGGCACCCCAAGCATTCCAACAGCCCGCACCACAGCCTGCACCGTCCCCCGAGCCGGGACCTGCGGCCTGGGCGGCTCCTCAGGCCCCAGACCCGGAGGCGCCGCCCGCGAACATGGCTCAGGCCATGCCATCGGGTCCGGCATTCGACCAGGGAATGGACGCGCTCCTCGACGATCCTGCCAACCGAACGAACTCTGGACTGGTTCGCCGAGATCGATCGAGGAATCACGCACCCCAAAGCGAAGGAAGAGCGATCCCGGCAGCCGGAGCAGCTCCCGCCGCCGCGGCGAGCAACCGCAGCCCCGAAGAAATCCGAAACATGCTTGCCAAGTATCGGGACGGACTCAAGGGTCGTCCCGAAGCCGGCCAAGGCCACCACTAACCAATCAGGAGAATCCACATGAGCGGATTGAGCAATCAAGCAAACAATGTCAACTGGTTGGTGAACAACTTCGTGGAGCGCGTCCCCGGTGTTACCGAGGCGGTCGTGGTGTCCAGCGATGGTCTTCCGATCGCCGCATCCATGGGACTCGATCGTGACGGCGTGGATCGGTTCTCAGCCGTGTCGTCGGGTCTGATCGGACTTGCCTACGGTGCCGCAGGACGTTTCGGTGGTGGCGCCGTGACCGAAGTGATCGTCGAGATGGAGCACGCATTCCTGTTCGTCACCGGTATTAGCGACGGATCCTTGTTGGCAGTGAAAGCAACGGCCAGCTGCGACGTCGGCATGGTTGCCTACGAAATGGCTGTCCTCGTCGACAAGACCGGTGCTGTTCTTACACCCGCTCTCCGAGCCGAACTGCAGGCGGCACTGCCACGATGACGACGCCCGAACCCGACGCACTACAGGGGCTGCGCGTGCGGCCCTACATGGTGACCGGGGGTCGGACGCGCAGTGCCGTAGAACTGCCGCTCGAGACCATCATCAGGGTCACACCTGAAGGTCAGAAAGCAGTCGAGACGCTGAGCCTCGAACCCCGACAGATCGTGGACATCTGTCACCAGCCCCTCTCCATAGCCGAGGTTTCCGCACACCTGCACTTGCATCTCCAAGTTGCCAAGGTGCTCGTTGGCGACCTCGTTCATACCGGCTATCTGGCCACCCATACCGCTTCCGCCGACTCCACCGACAGGCCCGACCTCCAGCTTCTGGAGCGGGTGCTCGACGGTCTGCAATCCCTCTGAGGTTGATGACATGAGTGCAAATCCAATCCCAGTAAAGATCGTCGTGGCCGGAGGCTTCGCAGTCGGCAAGACAACGTTCGTGACAGCGATCTCTGACATCGACCCTCTGACCACAGAGGCTGCGATGACCAGTGTCTCCGAGGGTGTCGACGATTGGGGCGACGCCACCGGCAAGAAGTCCACGACGGTTGCGATGGACTTCGGCCGCGTTGGGCTCAGCGAAGAGCTGGTCCTGTATCTGTTCGGAACCCCTGGTCAGGACCGCTTCCACTTCATGTGGGACGAGCTGGTCAGAGGTGCCATCGGAGCCTGCGTCTTGGTCGATACCGGCCGAATCGATCAGTGTTTCCCCGCGATCGACTACATGGAGAACGCAGGCGTTCCCTTCATCGTGGCCATCAATGCGTTCGACGGGATGCTTCGGCATCACCCCGAAGATGTGAGAGAGGCGCTTGACCTACCACGTCATATCCCGGTGGTTGTCACCGACGCACGCCACCGTGCTGCGGTGCGTGACACCTTGGTTGCTTTGGTGCGGCATGCCATGACGATGGCGCACGCCGGATAAGACCTCGGTCCCTCAGACCCAACGTCCCCGCGATTCGAGGACACTCTTCAACAATTCGCAGTCGTCGGTCATGATGCCGTCGACGCCGTAGTCGATCAAGCGATGCATCTCGGTCTCTTCGTTCACGGTCCACACGTGCACTCGGTAGCCCTGCTTCTGCAAACGACGGACGATCCGCCTGCCGAGAGGGTTGTGACCCATCGTCGTGGGAATACTCACACACGGGTTTTCGCCGGGTTGGGGCCAGGGCAGGATCGCGGTGTTGGTGGTTGGTGGTCGGGGAGAGGTGCTGAGCTCCGGACCGAGCAGCGACCGCAGC
>JBLYYW010000327.1:0-23353 GCA_048550155.1 Acidimicrobiales bacterium
CCGAACGGTCTCCCCATGTATACCGCACCCAGTGGATCTGCGACTGGTCGGGCAGGCGACCCGTTACCCCTGCCCGCCGGAGGAATCTCGGACGCTGGCGGTGCCGGCGCTGATGAAGGGCATCATTGCGCGGAGCTTTGATCCGACCTTTTCGATCGGGTGTTGCTTGCCGGCCTCTTCGAGCCGGTGGAAATTCTCCCGACCCCCGCGTCCTTCGGCAACCCACTCGTTGGCGAACGTGCCGTCTTGGATCTCTCCCAAGATCTTGACCATCTCGGCTTTGGTGTTGTCGTTGATGATCCGGGGACCTCGGGTGAGATCGCCGTATTCGGCCGTGTCCGAGATGCTGTATCGCATGCCGGCGATGCCCTCCTGATACATGAGGTCCACGATCAGCTTGAGCTCGTGCAGGCACTCGAAGTACGCGACCTCGGGCTGATAACCAGCTTCGATCAGTGTTTCAAACCCTGCCTGCACCAATGCGGTGGTACCACCGCACAGAACCGCCTGTTCGCCGAAGAGATCGGTTTCGGTTTCCTCGGTGAAGGTGGTCTCGATCACTCCGGCGCGGGCGCCTCCGATGGCGTCGGCATAGGCCAGTGCCAACGCCTTGGCCCCTCCCGATGCGTCGTTTTCAACGGCGATGAGGGCCGGCACACCGCCGCCTTCTGTGTAGGTGCGGCGAACCAGATGACCGGGGCCCTTGGGTGCCACCATGCAGACGTCAACCCCGGCAGGCGGCGTTATCAGATCGAACCGAATGTTGAATCCGTGCGCGAAGAAGAGCGCGTCGCCGTCGTTGAGATTGGGGGCCACGTGAGCCTCGTAGATCTCGGCCATCGTGGTATCGGGGAGCAGCATCATGATGACGTCGGCTTCGGCGCACGCCGCAGCGATCGGGAGCACGTTGAGCCCTTCGGACTGTGCCTTGGCGACCGACCCGGAGCCCTCCCTGAGGCCGATCCGCACATCGATGCCGGACTCCTTGAGATTCAGCGCATGGGCATGCCCCTGCGAGCCGTACCCAAGGATGGCGATCTTGCGGTTGGCGATCGCAGAACGGTCGCAGTCGGCTTCGTAGTACATGTTTGCTGCCATTTGGTTTTCTTTTCTTTGTTGAGGTGGTGTGGAAAGGATACGGCCGTCGTCAGGCACGCACGGTGCTTGGCTCGCGACCGATCTTCGGGAGCGCGATCCGCCCGGTGCGTTGCACGTCCTCGATGCCATAATCACGGAGCAGGTGCTCGAAGTCGTCGATCTTTTCAGGGCGACCCTCCAAGCTGACGGTCAGCCGATCCTGGCTGACCGAGAGGATCTTGCCTTCGAAGATGTCCACCAATTCGAGGATTTGGCTTCGGTCGCTGCCGCTGCGAACCGTCGCAATCATGAGTTCGCGCTCAACGCTTTCGTTCGGGCTCAGCTCTTGGATCTCGACCACGTTGATCAACTTGAACAGCTGTTTCACAATCTGCTCCAGTGGAGCCGACTCGACGTCGACCACGATGGTGATCCGGCTGAACCGGTGATCGTTCGTTGGTGCAACAGCCAGACTGACGATGTTGTAGCCGCGGCGGGCGAACAGGTCGGCCACACGAGCCAATACACCAGCCTTGTTCTCAACCAGGACCGAGAGCGTGTGATGGGACAGATCTCCGGGGCGGGTCATCGGTCGCTCGATTCTGTCGGGGCTTGAACGCCAACATTCTGACGGCTCTGGGCGTCGCGTTGGCTCGGATCGACGATGAGATCGTCGTTGCTGCCCCCGGCGGGAACCATCGGGAAGACCTTCTCGCTGTCGACACATCGGAACTCCACGACCACCGGACGATCGTTGATCTCGTTGGCCTTGGCGATGACTGCGGCCACTTCCTCGGGACTCTCAACCCGAAACGCAACACAGCCCATCGCTTCAGCCCATTTCACATAGTCGGGCATGTCATGGCTGAGATGTACCTCGCTGAGGCGCTCGTCGTAGAACATGTCTTGCCATTGCTTCACCATGCCGAGGTACGCATTGTTGAGGAGCGCCACCTTGATCGGAATCTTCTCGACCGATGCCGTGATCAGTTCCTGGCCTGTCATCTGGAAACAACCGTCACCATCGATACTCCAGACGGTGCGGTCCGGGAAGGCCGCCTTCGCGCCGATGGCTGCGGGGATCGAGAACCCCATGGTGCCGAGACCGCCAGAATTGATCCAGGTGTAGGGATGGTTGAACTCCCAATACTGACTGGCGAACATCTGATGCTGGCCAACGCCCGAGGTCACAATCGTGTCCTTGGGACTCAGGTCGCGAAGCTGTTCGATCACGTACTGCGGTTTCAGAAGCTCACCGTCCACGGACTGCTCGTAGGTCAGAGGAAAGGTCTCCTGCCAGCCACTCAACTTGGACCGCCATGCCATGATGTCGGGTTTGTCGTCGGGGTAGCCCGCGTCTGTCAGCGCTTTGATCAACGCTTCGGTGGCCAATCGACAATCAGCGGCGATCGCAACGTCGGGTCGCCGGACCTTGCCGTGTTCTGCGGGATCGATGTCGACATGAATGACCTTTGCATCGGGGGCGAACGCCCCGACCTTGCCGGTGATGCGGTCGTCGAACCGGCTCCCGAGCGCGATGAGGAGGTCGCTCTTCTGCATGGCTGTGACGGCGGTGAAGTTTCCGTGCATGCCCGGCATGCCGAGGCAGAGTTCGTGATCGTCGGGGAATGCACCTCGTGCCATGAGCGTGGTCACGACTGGGATTCCGGTGAGCTCCACAAGGTCCATCAACGCTTCGGCGCCTCGCGCCTTCAAGACGCCACCGCCCACATACAGCACCGGCCTGGAGGCCTGAGCAATCAATGCGGCCGCTTCGCCGATCAGATGGGCTTCCGGCTGCACGGAAGGTGAGTAGCCGGGCAGGTCGTAACCGGCGCTGTCATAGTCGAAGTCGAAGTAGGCATCGGGGTTGTTGGCGTCCACGATGTTCTTGGGGATGTCGACCAGCACAGGACCGGGTCGGCCCGATGTGGCGATATGGAACGCTGCCTTGATGGTTCCCGGGATGTCCTCGGCCCGGGTGACCAGGAAGTTGTGTTTGGTGATCGAACGGGTGATCCCGGTGGTGTCACATTCCTGGAAGGCGTCAGTGCCGATAGCCGGCAGCGCGACCTGTCCCGTGATGCACACCATGGGAACGCTGTCGAGCATCGCATCGGCCAACGGGGTCACCACGTTGGTTGCGGCGGGCCCGCTCGTAACCATACAGACTCCGGGCCGACCGGTCGCGTGCGCATAACCCTCGGCCATGTGACCTGCACCTTGTTCGTGACGAACCAGAACGTGCCGGATCGGAGAGTCGATGATCGGGTCGTAGACGGGCAGAATCGCACCACCGGGGTAGCCGAATACCACCTCGACGCCCTCAGCTTCGAGGCTCTTGATGAGGGCTTGGGCTCCGTTGATGCGGGTCATTTCAATTCCTTGAACGTGAGGTGGTGAGTGGGCAGGGTTGGGCAAAATCAAGAAAGCCTCCCGTTTGGGGGAGGCTTCTGCGCACGCTGTATGGGCAGCGGGCGCTACACGAGTACTACTACGACGAGAACGGCAGAGTTGTTGCACGGCATTGCGTCATAGTCAACCAGGCCGTTCTGCCGCATGCAACCCCTTCGGCAGCTCCGCACGCTGTGTTAGCCACGAGCAGTTGATGGGACCGGTGATGGCAGCGGCGCCGGCCCCGGCAATGCACTGTCGAGGTCGATCGGATCGATCTGGCTGGGGTCGTACTCGGGCAGCGTCGCAGTACAGATGAAACCGTTCTCGACCCTCTCCACCTCGAGAGTTCCGTCGTGCGCTTCGACGATCCTGGAAACGAACGCGCCCGTGTCGTCGGCACCTTCGCTACCCCCAGGTCCTCGAAATGGTGCAAAAGAGGAGACCTCCAGGCGGATCGTATTCCGATCGACCACCAGTCTCATGTCGGTCATCCCAAGCCGTTCGGCAAAGTCCATCGCTCCGGCTGCCACTGCGGCGCGCATGAGAATCGGATCAGCCAAGACGGGCTCGATCGTCACGATCTCCAAGTTCATCGTCGTCGACGGGGCAAGGTCGTCGGCGGTGACCTGGCGTGGGTACACCTTCGAGTCTGTTCCTCCGATCTGTGCGAGCACTGCGATCGTGTCGCGGGCCGATTCGAGATTGTGCAACGCCTCGTACAGCTCGGCGGTGTCCACTCCCTCGTCGGTGAGGTCATCGGTCGCGAACGCCAGAAGCATGATTTCTCGGCTCATCTGATGATGAGCCGAACTCATCACACTCTCGAGGATCTCTTTGCGGTCCTCGGCCTTCTTGCGCAACGTTTCGGACATCCGCGTCGCTGCCACGTCGGCGAAGTGCTGGAGGGTGAGGGCTAGGATCAGCAGGCCGACGGCGGCGCCAAACAGCGCGAGCGTCATGAGTTCCTCCCAACGAAGAAGGGATCAGCGATTCGGGTCTGGCGGTAGAGGTACTTTCCGTCCACGGATTCGGGAATGACCCAAAACTCTTCCGATGCCCAGGACTCTGAGGCAGCACCCGTGATGTCGATCGACTGAACGACCTGCCACTTTGTTGGCCGACCAGCCTGATTCGCAATGTTGATCAACCTCTGCATTGCTGGCTCGGCCTCGCGATCGATGCGAATCGGGAATGCCAAGACCCGGCATCCTTCTCGCACCTGAGGAAACATCCCGCTGCTGAATTCGAAGTCAAGGAGCTTGATCTTCACTCCCTCGCTCAGAGAGATGATCGAGGTGTGAAATTCGCCCTCGATGTCCCGGTCCAGCATCCGGTACGAAACAACCGGAATTGCGCCGCCGATCCGGACGGCGGGGCTGAAGACTTCGCCCCGCCGCGAGTAGAACTCGATCACTCGTCCTGCGATTGCTGCGTGCTCACCACACTCCTCGGGGACCCTGCTCAGTGGTTCCGCTACGGGCATGTCGATCCACTCCGACACCGACGGTGCTGACTGCATACTGCCGACACCTGCGGCCGCACACACCAACGACGCGATCAGGACGGCCACTCGACTCAGTCTGGAAATCAGGAGTGACTGAAGCTTCACGATGATTGTTGTAGCTTGCTCACTCACGGAATGCAATCGGATCAGCACTTCTCGTGGCCGCCCGGACGCAGAAACTCCCTGCCGATGGGCCACAGGGGCTATCAACAGGGAGTTTCTGGGTTCCTACAAAAGAAAACGCGGTGAATGGCCGAAGGCCTGGACGCAAGGCCCACCGCCGGAGCGACCCGGAAGGCCGAAGGGCCATGAAGCGAGGGCCGCCAGGCCCAAGCGAGGACATAGCCCCCGAGGCCTGAAGGCGAGCGAAGGCCAGAAACAAACAGGCGAGCATGGAGGCCGCCGTTCGTCGACGCCAGGGCGCCTTCTCACTAACCGAGTATCGGCGTTATGCGCCGAACTCGCCCCGGAGGGAGTTATTGAAGGGTTTTGAACTCGATGCGGCGGTTTGCCTGCCGGGCGTCGATCTTGTCCTGGGTGTCGCCCTTGTCGTCTGGGAATTTGAGTTGGCTCTCGCCGTATCCGACGGCCTCGAGGTCGTTGGTGACCCCACCATCTCGCAGCGCCTGCAGAACGGCCTGGGCGCGCGCTTCGCTCAGGATTCGGTTGGCTTCCTCAGGTCCGAGCGAGTCAGTGTGCCCGCCGATCTCGATTTGAGCATCGGGGAATCTGTTGAGGATCTCGATTGCTGCATCGATCGTCGACTGAGAGTCTTCCAGGATGATGGCCGTTCCGCTCTGGAACAGAATTGGTTCCAACTCGAAGACGGCATTGATCTCCTCGCTTGCGTCCGCATCGATTACCAGGCTGTCAGTGGAACCGGAGAAGCCCGACAGCCCTGACAGGCCGGTCTGGAGGTTGCTTCCAACCTCGGAGTTGTCGACTGTCCCCGACAGGGTGACGGTTGCAGGATCGGCACCTTCCACCACCTCCAGCTCATCGCTGATCTGGTCGGCGTCGTAGTTCGCAGCCGCAAGCGCCCGGAGTGCGTCGGCGGCGGCTTCGGAGGGAACGGTGCCGGACAGAACGATGGAGTCGGCGCTCGCCTCGACTGTTGCGGCCGCCGCCCCCACCTCGGGTGTTGCGATCGTGAGACGGTCGATCACCTCTTCGACGTTGGGCTGAGCTTCGATGAGGTCCAGTACGTCTGCTCGAGCAGCTTCGTCGGCCACTTCGCCGCGTGCGGTGACCACTCCCCCGTCCGCCACGAGTTCGAGGCCTTCGAATCCGCCATCTTGCAGGATCCCCAGCATTGCCGGAAGGTCCACACCGGTTGATTCTTCGGGCTCATCAGGTGTGGTCGTCTCGGGAACCTCGGTTGCGGCACCGGTGTCAATGGAGGATGTCGCCGCGAATCCGAAGAACACGAACAGTGCCGCAAGGACCGCAGAAAGCACTGCGATGCCGGCCATTCCGCCGAATGCAACGTCACCTTCATCAGCCACGGGTGTGGCCATTGCGGCCCGTCGCCGCTGCTTCTGGCGTTCCAGCTCTTCGGCGGTGAGTTCGTTGTCTGCCATTGCCCCTGTCCAGGTTGTCCTGTGAGCCCGTCACGTGCGCAGGGCAATCGCCCGCGCCTACGAGAGTACGGCTCCAATGCTAGGTGCTAATGATCCCGACACTGCGGTAGGTCAGCGTTGAAGCGCCAAGTTCTTTTGGCCCCCCGATCGGGTCTCTACACAGGTAGGACGAGCGACACCGGTTCGCTGAACGGATCCATCATGGCAGGAGTGTCTCGAGCCTGATGGGTCAGTTTGAACCAGAGCGCCCGATACGAGTCGGGTTCGGGAGGAGGTGTCGCCGGTTTCCAGCTCAGTGGTCTATGGAGGGTGCTGCGCACCCTCAACCATCGGAGGTTCAGCCGGTCACTTGAGAGTTGCCCCGTGCCGCTCTCAGGAGAGCCTCTCGAACGACCCGAGGCTCCTCGGTCAGACTCATGTGGCCGGCGGAGGGCATCTCGAGCACTTCCACCCCCGCCGAGCGCACCATCGCCTTGGCCATCGCCCTGCCTGATGTGGCCGGGGTCATTTTGTCCTGCGCACCGATCGCAACCAGCGCCGGGCACGTGATCGACGCGGCACGAGCCTCTGCGTCGGCATACCTGCTGCACGCCAGTAGATCGCTGAGCAGAACCCCGGGTTTGCTTCTCTCGACCAGGGCCTCCACGCCTCCGGTCATCCACAAACCGGGCGTGGGATTGCGGCCGAGTCGTGAGCCGGGGGCGTGGCTCCACCCGGTCATCAGTGACGCCGCTCTGGCCAGATCGTGCTCGGCAGCATCGATGAGGTCCGGGTGAACCGGCATCGCCGTCGCAGTTCCGAAAAGTGCTACGGACCTCACAAGCTTGGGGAAGCGAGCTGCGACCTCCAAAGCGATGAATGTGCCCATGCTGTGGCCTGCGATCGTCACCTCGGCTTCATCCAGCGCGTCGATCACCCTGACAAGCCAGTCGGCCATGCCGGCGATGGAGGCAATCGCCGGTCCTTCGCTGTGGCCGTGACCGGGCAGATCAACCGCGAGCGCTCGAACCCCTCGCATGGACAGGTAGCGGGTCTGCTGGCTCCAGACAGTGCCATCCATACCCGCGCCGTGGACCAGCACGATTGTGGGACCGCTGGCGTCGGCGACACCTCCGGTGCGCAGGCTCACGCGATGTTGGTCGACCATCACCGGCGGTGCGGTCACCGTTGGCTCGCCTTCAGCGCTTTGGCGAGGTCTTCCACGATGTCGACCGGGTCTTCGAGGCCGACCGACAGGCGAATCAGATCCTCGCGGACTCCGGCCGCTTGCATCGCCTCGGCGCTGAGTTGACTGTGCGTGGTGGATCCTGGATGAATCACCAGCGTCTTGGCATCGCCGACGTTGGCGAGATGGCTGGCCAGGGTGACCGCCTCGATGAACTTCCGGCCTGCCTCACGACCGCCCTTCACACCGAAGGAAAGGATGGCGCCCGCACCGCGCGGGTAGAGCCGATTGGCGAGTTCGTGGTCAGGGTGACTCTCGACCCGCGGATGGTGCACCCAGGTGACCGAGTCGTTGCCTTCGAGCATGTCGATCACCGCCTCGGTATTGGAGACATGTCGCTGCATCCGCACCGGCAGGGTCTCGACGCCCTGAAGAAGCGCGAACGCATTGTGAGGGCTCAAGCAGGCGCCGAAGTCCCGCAACCCTTCGGCTCTGGCTCGCATCCCCAACGCCGCCGGTCCGAACTCCTCTGCGAATGAGATGCCGTGATATCCCTCGTAGGGTTCGGTCAGGGTCGGAAACTTGTCGTTCTGCGCCCAGTCGAAACGACCACCATCCACGAGGACACCACCCAAAGCGGTGCCATGACCGCCGAGAAACTTGGTGACGCTGTGATAGACGATGTCTGCCCCGTGCTCGATGGGTCTGATCAAGTACGGCGTGGCAAACGTGGCATCGACCATGAGCGGCAGACCGTAGCTGTGGGCCAGGGCGGACACCGATGGGATGTCCAGTACGTCGATGTTGGGGTTGCCCAGTGCCTCGCCGTAGATGATCTTGGTGTTGGGCTGGATCGCAGCTGCGACCGCATCGAGATCTCCGATATCGACGAACGTCGTAGTGATTCCGAAGCGAGGGAAGGTGAGCTTCATCGCGTTGTAGCTGCCGCCGTAGAGGTTGCGGCTGGAAACGATGTGATCGCCGGCCGAGCACAACGTTGCGACACCAAGATGCAGGGCCGCCGTTCCAGACGCTGTGCACACCGCGCCGACCCCCCCATCAAGCGCAGCCAGCCGTTCTTCGAGGACCGCCACCGTGGGGTTTGAGATTCGACTGTAAATATGACCCGGAGCTTCGAGATTGAAAAGGGCCGATGCTTGGTCGGTGTCCTCGAAGGTGTACGAGGTGGTCGCGTAGATCGGAACGGCCCGCGCTCCCGTGCTGGGGTCAGGGCGTTGGCCGGCGTGAAGACTCAGTGTGTCGAAACGGTAGAGGTCGGGATCGACCATGGTGTTTCACATCCTCGTGTGTTGAGTTGGTGGTGGAACCGGTCTGTCACCGGTTTAGCCCCCTTGGGGCGCCGGGGCGAGCGATCGGTCGGGCATCAACATCTTTCGATCCGATCCCTGGCCCACATAGAAGCTGTCGGCGCCCGAGGCCGCAAGCGCGGCGAGCATCTTCGGCATGTCCCCGCCCTCGGCTTCGATCCGCTCGATCACTTGCCTGGGCCCGAGGTGATCGAGCATCTCGAAGGGACCCAGCTGCCAGTTGAACCCCCAGCGAATGGCGTTGTCCACGTTTGCGATGTCGTCGGCGATTTCGGGAACGAGGTCAGCCGCATAACGCAGCGTCCCGCCGAAAATATCCCAAGCAAGGCGACCCTGGGGAGAGTCGTCGAATATCACGGCACCCATTTCGGTCGGAAGACCCGAGACGTCGGGGGCGACGGTTGGCCGCCACTGCTCGGAGTCCAGATCGAAGGTCTCCTTGGTCTTGGAACCGTCATCGTTCTTCAGCACTCGACCAAATCCGCCGGCGGCTCGTGTCTTGCGTCCCAGCTGGCCTCGCTCGAGCATGTGTTGTTCGACCTCGGGAAAGCTGGTGAACGCATGGCCGGCATCGTCGGCTGGCAAGTTGATCGCGAGGTTCTTGCCGACCAGGTCCATCACATCGAGCCCGATGAGATCGATCAGGCCGTAGAGACCGGTCGGCGGAAGACCGATGAACGCTCCCAGAACGGCGTCGATGGTCTCCTGGTTCATCCCCCCTGCCAGGAACGGCTTGGCCCGGTGGAGACCGGAGAGCATGAAGTAACACCCGATGCGGTTGCCGATGAAGTTGACCGTGTCTTTCGCGTGGACAACACCCTTTCCGAGTTCATTGGCACCGAACGACGCGAACGCATCCACCACATCTGGTGTCGTTGACTCACCGGGGACCAGTTCGAACAGCTTCATCACTTGGACCGGGTTGAAGAAATGTGTGATGGCAATGTCGGGACCGAGGGACGCAGGCATGCCCTCCAAGATCGATCGGAGCGGAATTCCAGAGGTGTTCGATGAGACGACGGATCCGGGTCGACGAATCGATTCGATTCGGAGGAACAGATCGCGCTTGGCGTCGAGGTCCTCGAGGATCGCCTCACAAATCCAGTCGTAGTCCGCGATCTTGTGGAGATCAGCGTCGATCGTCCCGGTGTCCACGAGGTTCCGGTCACCCTCGTCCACCGCAGCCAAACCCCTCTCGACAGCCTCGGGGGTGAGATCGAGCATCAGGACTCGACATCCCGCGGCAGCGGATGCGGCGGCTATGCCCGAGCCCATCGTCCCGCACCCGATGACCGCCACCGAGGCGATCTTGCGTTCAGTGTCAACGACTCGGTCAGGACTGTCTGTTTCAACCACGGCTCCAGCGTAGAGAAAACGAGATCAGAAGAGGCCCGAGCATCCACCACCGGACACGTTCTATCCACCACAATCTGAACGAAATCGAGTGTTGATTTTCGACTCTGAGCGTTGGCCCAACAGCGCTCAGAGTTTGTTTGAGTTTTTCTTTCGAATTTGCTTGACGGAGGGTTCCAGGGTGGTGAAGTATCTCCTTCAGCCCACGGGGAAGCCGGAGCGCAGAGGTCGAGAGATCCGAGCACGAAGGCGGAGACGAGGGTCAATCGGAAGGGAAGGTTCACTGCTTTCGGGTAGGGGATCGGAACCGAAGATTCCGCCGCTGTCGGAGTCGAAGGCTCGCAAGAGTCTGACGCTGCGGCTGAGGCACCACCGGCCGCAGGGTCATCGATTCGCAAGAGTCGAGGAGCATGTGGACGGTTCGCCGGAGGGCCCACAACGCAGAGTCCGCAAGGATCCTGAAGAGTGAGTCCAATGGCATCAGCCCAGGGGCACACCGCACGATGATTCGCAAGGATCTGAGCGCAGGAGTCCCAGGGCTAGGTGAGTGTTCACCTGCCGACCTACCGGCGTGACGGTCTCCGTAGAGCAATCTGCGGGAATCGGATCACCAGTGGCGAAGCAGCCGGTTCGCCCTCCCGCTTCGGCGGAGCGCAGACCGGTTTCGGCACACACCTCCGGACTCGGGTCCGGCCTGCCAGCACCCCAGCGGTGATGAGCGGTGACATGACGGATGCAGGTGCCTGCCCGCATCCCGATGTCACTCTCGGAACTGCTCGCTGGATCCCAGGTCGTCACCTGAAAGGGAGGAGCCGTAACGCGACACTGCCCGCTGGTCGCAAGACCAACGGGCAGTGAAAGACAGTCGGGATGACGGTACAACCGCCCAGAACGACTGTGGTGGATACTCACCACCAAAGAACCCCGAGCCTGCGGGCTCGGGGTTCTGCCTTTTTCACTTGCTGTCAGGATTCGATGTTGTCCATGAGCCTGTCAGGCCTCAGGCGATTCTTCTTCTGGCACACCAGCCCGTCACCGTTTCCATCAACGCGACTGGCTTGCGGACCAGCCTCATCCACCAGTTTCCACCCCGACGGACACTGCGGAACCTGCGGCGCGTCGTTGAACGCCAACGTCTGCCGGTTTGCCGAGGCTGCCAGCTCTCCGTGCATGAGGTTTCCCAGTAGTCGCACCGACCCCAAACCGACAAGAACTAGCAGGGCGGCCAGGAGCAGGGCATCTATGACCACTCCTCCCCGCTCGGCCAGCCGGTCGATCGGCGGTGTCTCGTTCGTTCTCATGGTTCGCACCTACAGCCCTTTCCGTCGCGGGTTCGCCGACCGAGGAGTCGGCTCTCCCATCAAGCTTCGACAAGGATGTCGGGAAGCTTGAGTTCGGACGGTTTGGGTGGGTGCGAATCTGCTGAGGGGGCGCGGACCCACCGCGATCTCATGGCACAATCTCCCCCCTCATGCCTCGCACTCTCCGCCTCCGCCCGTGGCAACGGCAGGCCCTCACCGCCTTTCAATCAACGATCGGAAGCGACTTCATGGCGGTCGCAACACCAGGGGCAGGCAAGACAACGTTTGCCCTCACCGCAGCGCGGCTCACACTGCCCCGTGTCCAAGGCCGCTTGGTGATCGTCGCCCCAACCCGACACCTCAAATACCAGTGGGCCAACGCAGCCGAACAGTTCGGACTGCACCTGGACCCCGACTGGAAGCCGACGGTAGGGCTACCACGTGACTTCCATGGGGTCGTCACCACCTATCAACAGGCTGCGTCCTCACCCGAAGATATCGCACGGATCTGTCACGACGGCTTTGCCATCCTGGACGAGGTACATCACGCCGGCGACGACAAAGCGTGGGGTGCCGGCGTGGTCAAGAGCTTCACAACCGCACGCCATCGCCTGGCTTTGAGCGGTACGCCGTTTCGTAGCGACGATGCGCTCATTCCATTCCTGGAGTATCGCGGCGGCCAGGTGGTTCCCGACGTCGAGTACGGGTACGGGGACGCGCTCGGGGACGGACGAGTGGTGCGCCCGGTGTACTTCCCACGGTTTGGGGGACACATGGAGTGGACCGCCCCGGATGGAGCACAGTTGGCGGCATCGTTCGACGATCCGCTCCCCCGGACCCACGCCAATCAGCGTTTGCGCGCGGCGCTCAGTGTCGAAGGTGAGTGGCTTCCTACCGTGGTGCGCGAGGCCAACACCCAGTTGTCCAAGATCCGCGAGCGGAACCCCGAGGCGGGCGGACTTCTTATCGCCATCGATCAAGAACACGCCACCAGCATCTCACGCCTCTTCAGAGATCGATTTGGCATACGGGCTGAGGTTGTCGTGAGCGACGATTCCGACGCGTCCGCCAAGATCGAACGATTCGCAGAAAGCCGCGACCCCTGGGTGATCGCAGTTCGGATGATCTCCGAAGGGGTCGATATTCCCCGGCTTCGCGTGGGCGTGTTCGCTACCACCACCACAACCGAATTGTTCTTTCGCCAGGCGGTGGGCCGAATCGTGCGTTTCACCGGAGGGCGGGGCAGGGCGTTCATGTATGTGCCCGACGATCCCCGACTTCGGCACTACGCAAACTCGATCAAAGAAACTCGTCGCCACCAGCTCGACCTCTTCAAGCAAGAGCGGGAACAGGCCGAGCGAGCCGAGCGAGCCGACGACGAGGAGCAGATGTCGCTGTTCGCAGTGCACTCGGCAACGATCACAGACGCAACCCACGAGGATGAGGTCGAAGCAGCCCTGCGGCGAGAACTCGAGGAGGATCGACTCCCCGGGGATCACCACGACGACAGCGATCGGCTTCAGATCGAGGAGAACCCCGAACTCCTGCTGGACCTCAACACACTTCCTCCTGTCGACCCAAACGCCCGGGTTCGACCGGTGGTGCCCGGAGGCCGCAAGGAACGAGAGCGGCTGAGAAGCATCAACGCCGTCTGGGTGCGAGACCTCGTGCAAGCCACGGGCCTGTCGCACGCCCAGGTCAACGCAGAACTGAATCGGCTCTCCGGCGTCAAGCGCGTCGCGAGCGCCACCGCCGTGGAACTCCAGAAACGGGCCGACGCTGCCAAAGCCTGGCATTCCCGCCAATTGCGCGTGAGCTAGATTCCGATCCCTCCCGGCGAGTGCGCCGTCCCGCCGAGCGCCTCAGGCTTCGTCGCGTTCTAGGTTCGGATGTCATGACGTAGAATCGGTGCGATGCGGCGACACCAGCTCGGGGCGGTCGCCCTTCTCATGTTCTCGGCTTGCACCTCACAGGTCGCCGATCCGGCACCCATCACCACCGCGCCGTCGACCACCGAGATCGAGACGACCGCTGCGCCTCCGCCAACGACCACCGCCACATCCAGTCTGGAAGCCCCACGGACCCAAGCCGAAGCCCTGCACGACTCGCTGAGCCTACTGAAAGTGAACGATCAGGTCCGGGTCGGCCTCGTCGCCCACAGAGCCTCCACCCTGCCCGAGGGTCGAACGATCGACATCATCGACTCCGCAGCCGATTTGGAGCTGGTGCGCATCTTCACACCCGAACATGGACTGACTGGAACCGCCGACGCCGGTCAGGCTGTCGACGACGACGTCGAGCCGATCACCGGCGTCCCGATTCGCAGCCTCTATGGCCAGACCAGGGAACCAGCCCCGGCCGACCTCGCCGATCTCGATGTTGTCGTGTACGACCTCCAGGATGTCGGCGTGAGGGCGTACACCTACATCGCGACGATGGGCATCATGATGGATGCGGCTCACGCTGCAGGCATCCCGTTCATCGTGGTAGACCGTGCCAATCCCCAGGACGGGATTGTCGATGGCCCCCAACTTCGTACAGGACTCGAATCGTTCATCAGCCCCTATCCGATTCCCACCTCCTACGGCCTGTCCTCTGGCGAACTCGCTCGATTCCTCGTGGGCGAAGGACTAATCGCATCGGTTGACCTCGCCGTGATCGAATCCACGGAGCCTCCGGGCGAGTGGATTCCTCCCAGCCCGAACCTGCCAACCGTAGAAACGGCGTGGCTGTATCCAGCGGTCGTGGCGTTCGAGGCAACAGTCCTGAGCGAGGGGCGGGGAACCCAGGAACCGTTCACGCTGATCGGGGGGCCTGACGTCGACACCCAAGCTGTCCTGGCATCGATGGGGGGCAGGCGACTGCTCGGCCTCGACATCGTCGCCACCGAATTCACCCCGGAGGTGATCCCCGGCATGGCCACCAACCCTCGGTATGAGGGCCAGAAGATCTCGGGGATCCACCTGTCAACCGGCGGTCCGCTGGCCGAACCCCTGCGGGTGACGGTCGAGCTCCTGGACGCGTTCATGGACGCAGCGGTCGATCGAACAGCGATCATCGACCGGCCCGACGTGTTCGATCGACTCGTGGGTGACCCCGGGGTGCGGGAAGCCCTCCTCGCTGACGCTCGACCAGCCGACATTGCGGGTGACTGGGTCGACGACGTCACACGATTCAAGCAGCGGTCACGCCCGTACCGGAACTCCGACTGAGGCGCCGCAACCCCGGGCTTCGCGGATCAGCTGAGCTTTCTCACCGCACCGGTGTCGGCGCTGGTGACCATGCTGGCGTAGGCGCGAAGTGCGAGGCTCACCTGTCGCTCGCGAGATTTCGGAGTGAATGCGTCGGCACCTCTTGCCTGTTCGGCCGCTCGGCGCTCGGCGATCACGTCGTCATCGACATCCAGCGTGATTGATCGATTGGGAATATCGATGCTGATCCGGTCGCCGGTCTCGACCAACGCGATCAGACCACCCGCTGCTGCTTCGGGCGAGGCGTGACCGATCGAGAGACCGGAGGTTCCGCCCGAGAATCGTCCGTCGGTGAGGAGCGCGCACTCGGTGCCGAGCCCCCGGCTCTTGATGTAGGTGGTGGGATAGAGCATTTCCTGCATACCCGGCCCTCCCTTGGGCCCTTCGTACCGAACGACCACCACATCGCCGGCTACCACCTCTTCTCCCAAGATCCCCGCGACTGCGTCATCCTGACTTTCGTACACCCGGGCGGTGCCGGAGAAGGTGTAGTTGCTCTCATCCACACCTGCGGTCTTCACGATGCACCCATCTTGGGCGAGGTTCCCATAGAGGACGGCCAGACCACCTTCGGAGCTGTAGGCGTGAGCAACATCCCGGATGCACCCCTCGGACCGGTCGATGTCGAGGTTCGGCCACCGAGTGCTCTGACTGAAGGCTTCCTGGGTTGGGATTCCGGCCGGTCCGGCAGAGAAGAGCGACCTGGCGGTCGCAGTCACCGTGTCACGGGCGATGTCCCATTCATCCAGGGCGGCCTCGAGCGAAGCACTATGGATCGTTGGCACCGTGGCGTCGATCAGGCCACCACGATCGAGCTCGCCCAGAATCCCCATGATCCCACCGGCGCGATGGACATCTTCCATGTGGTACTTGTCGGTGCTCGGCGCCACCTTGCAGATGTTGGGTACCCGACGGCTGATCGCGTCGATGTCAGCCATGGTGAAGTTGTGGCCTGCCTCCTGTGCTGCGGCCAGGATGTGCAGCACGGTGTTGGTGCTCCCACCCATGGCGATGTCGAGCACCATCGCGTTTTCGAAAGCTTTCAGACTGGCGACGTTTCGGGGTAACACCGAGTCGTCATCCTTTTCGTAGTAGCGGCGGGCGAGGTCAACGACCGTGCGCCCGGCGGTCAGGAACAGCTCTCTACGGTCCGAGTGCGTGGCCAGCGTGGAACCGTTGCCGGGGAGCGACAGTCCCAATGCCTCCGTGAGGCAGTTCATGCTGTTGGCGGTGAACATCCCCGAGCACGACCCACAGGTCGGGCACGCCGACCGCTCAACGGCGTCGACCTCTTCGTCGCTCATGGTGGCATCACCGGCGGTCATCATCGCCGAGATCAGATCCACCTTCACTTCCTCCCCCGCCAGGCGGGTCTTGCCGGCCTCCATCGGGCCGCCGGAGACGAATACCGCCGGGATGTTCAGGCGCAGCGCAGCGTTCAGCATCCCGGGCGTGATCTTGTCGCAATTCGAAATGCAGACCAAAGCGTCAGCGCAGTGAGCGTTGACCATGTATTCGACGCTGTCGGAGATCAGATCTCGACTGGGAAGGCTGTACAGCATCCCACCGTGGCCCATTGCGATTCCGTCGTCGACCGCGATGGTGTTGAACTCCTTGGCAACGCCACCGGCCGCTTCGATCTCTCTCGCAACCAGCTGACCGAGATCTTTCAGATGCACGTGGCCGGGAACGAACTGAGTGAACGAGTTTGCGATCGCGATTATCGGTTTCTCGAAGTCATCATCGGTCATGCCCGTGGCGCGCCAGAGCGCCCGGGCGCCGGCCATATTGCGGCCGTGGGTCGTGGTACGGGAGCGATACTCAACCATGACCACAGGCTATGCCACAGCGAGGTTCCCGGCGTACCCGATGCCAGATCCGCAGACGTGCAGAACGGGTTGCAGGTCGACCCCTTTCGGCCGATTTTCGGGCTTGAGAGCTATCCAGAGCGTGCGAACCTCTCTGGTCCCGGATCCGGTTCGATGCCCTACTGTGACTTCCAAGGAGTCCGAATGTCTCGAAATCGAATCGTTGCCCTCACGATCGCCGGGTTGACCGTAGGAGCGCTCGCGGTCAGCCAGGTCGTGGGTGGCGATGCCGAGTTGGTTGACGTCGCGGCCGGCGAAGTAGACACCGAACCGCAATCCGAGCCGGTGCAGACAACCAGCACCACACTCAGTCAGGCACCTGAGAACCTTGGGCCGGTACCCGAGCTGGTCGACCTGGACGGCTGGCTCCAAACCGAGGGCACTTCGTTCGAGACCGTCAAAGGTGAGGTCACGATCCTCCAGTTCTGGACATACACCTGTCACAACTGCACCGCCACCATCCCGTTCCTTCAGGACATCTACGCCACCCACCAGCCCAATGGACTGGAGATCATCGGTGTGCACGCTCCGGAGTTCGAACGAGAAAAGGATCCCGTCGGCATCCAAGAGGCCGCTGATCGGCTGGGGGTGTCATGGCCCATAGCCCTCGACACCGAGAAGAAGAACTTCCGGTCCTGGCAGGGCTCGCGTCGATTCTGGCCGCGCACCTACGTGATCGACCAGAACGGCGATATTCGCTTCGACAAGATCGGCGAAGGCAAATACGCAGAACTGGAAGCCACCGTGGCCCACCTGCTCGAGAACGGCCCGTAGGCGGGACGAACCGTAGTGCTCGCTCTGTTCGGTGAAGGCCTCGAAACGGCCTTCTTCCCATGCAGCCTCGTCCTGGCGGTACCCGGGCTTGCGGTGGCTGCAGGAGGTCGCCGTTTTTCGGCGTTCGCGATCGCAGCTTTCGCTACAGGCCTGCTGGTCAGTTCGTGGCTGAGATTCGCCGGAGCCACGGACCTATGGCCGCCGATCATTGTTGGCTCGGGTTTTCTTGTGGCTTCGTTTGCCATTGCCCGGCTTGATGCCGGCCGCCCGTCGCTCGCTGCGGGTGGAGCCGGTGCGGCCGCCGGGGCCGCCACCGGATCGTTGTGGCGACCGTGTGTGGGCATCGAATTCGGCACCGTCCTGAACGGGATGGCGGGGTCAGGGTTGCGGGGCGGGTTCGAACTGGCGGTCTACATCGTTGGTGTCATGGCCCCGGTCATCGCAGTGGTTGCAGTCGCAAACGCACTTCCCCCAGCCTGGATCGAACGAGCCTCCAAACCTCTGATGTGGCTGGGAGGCGGCGTCCTGGTGATCCTGGGTCTGGCCACGATCGCCGGATTCGATGACCATGTGATCAGCCGGTTGTTCGAACTCAGCAGCTTCTGACCAACCCGGTGCCGTTACACGGCAACTGACTCGTGGTTCTTCTCCGGGTTTGGTTCGGTCGGTGGCGCTGGCACGACGGCGGTCAGCACCTGTTGACGACGCCTCCAGGCCCTGAAGGCGAAGAAGGCGATCGGGAAGGCCCAGATGAAGGGCAACAAGAACCCAGCCACCACCAGCACCATCCGAATGATCTCGGTCAGACCCTGCCAACCAGTGTTGAGCCCATCGGCGAAGCCGGGGGCAGTCTGGCGAGGAATCACCGAGAGAGCCAGGTCGTGGGTGTCGCTCACGGATTCAACCGCAACTTCAGTTTCGTTGGCATCGGCAGCGGGAACTGCTGTTGCCTGGACCTTGGCGGTACTTATGACCCGGTTGCCGGCGGCCTCGAACTCGAAGGCATAGACCAGGCGCTGTCCCGGCTCGAGGGCACCCTCGGTCGAACCTTGCACCAGATCGAGGTCCTTGAAGTCAACTCCCAGGGCGGCGTCACGAAGGTTGATGTCGGCAAGACCGGTCTCGCCGTTGTTCAAGACTTCGTAGCACACGGTCATCTCGGCACCGTCCTCGATGACCTCGGCCTGAGTGCCACAGCTGAAACCACCATCGTGGCCTTTGTGCATCGTGGTTGTGAGTGCGATCCGGGGTGTCGGCGGCGCCGGGGGCAGTTTCTCGATCAGCGTGATCGTGATCGTCGAGAGCGCCACCTGATTCTGGAGCGTACGCAGTTGACCTCGGAGGCTTTCCAGCTCGGTTTCCCGATTGCGAAGTTCGTTCTCGAACGTTGCGATCTGATTCAGATCGGAGGCACCTGCGAGGAATCCTCTCAGGCGCTCAACGCTCAGCTCGGTTGAGGTGATTCGACTCTCCAGATCGACGACTCGGCCGGTGACGTCGGTGGCATCAACCTTCTGCTCCAAGAGCTTGCCAACGCCCGAGAGACTGTTGAGCACGTCCTGGAAGTCCTGCGGCGGGACCCGGAAAACCATCGTCGTCCGGTTGGCTTCTCCGTCACTGGCCACACGGGTGTCCTGGTTGAAGAGGAGGCCTCCCACCGCCTGCACGGTGTTGAGGACCTCCTGGGATGCTGCGGCGACGTCGGGCACCTCGGCTGTCACGGTGGCGGTCCGGATGATGTCACGCCCGGTGTCGATCGGGTCGGGAAGTTCGGAAGTGTCGTCTCCTCCGACCGGTGGCTGACGGGCGCCCTCGGCCGCTGCGACGGGAGCACCTGACTGGGCGAGGTCGGTGGCCTTGCGTTCGGTGCTCTCGAGGTCCTCCATGGCATCGTCGAACTCCGCCGCCGCAATCACCGACCGTTCGTTGGAGGAGGACTCCGCGTCGAACGCTCCGTCGTCGCTGGAGGCACTGTCGTCACTCGAGCTGGCGGACGCATCGTCGGAGGACTCTGCGCCACCACAGGCCGTCAATAGGAGCAAGAGTGCTGCCGCGAGTGCTACAAGTCGTGCGTTCATGCCTGTGTGACGAAGATCGCCCACGACCTGGTTCCGCTGTCATCGAATTGCAATCGGCACCGGCCGACCACGGCACCTAGACGTGCACGTGGTCCCCGTGCAGCTCACGATCCTTGCGTTCGCTGAAGATGACCGCGCCTACCAACATCGCGAGAATGATCGCCAGCGAAACGTAGGTGTTCAGGTGATACCACGGGCTGATCGTCATCTTGAGACCAACGAAGACCAAAATGCCGCCGAGCGCATGGGAGAGATAGTGGAAGCGCTGCCGGGCATCAGCCAGCAAGAAATACATCGCTCGGAGGCCGAGGATGGCGAAGGCGTTGGCTGCGAAGACGATGTAGGGCTCGTTGGACACCGCCAGGACCGCCGGTACCGAGTCGACTGCAAAGATGATGTCGGTGAACTCCACCACGACGAGGGCCGCGAACAGTGGCGTGGCGGCGCGCGTGCCGTTCTCGATGGTGAAGAACTTGTGGCCGTCGAACTGGTCGCTCACCGGCATGACCCGACGAAGCAGACCCAGTCCGGTGGTCTTGGTGTCCTCACCCTCGTCGTCGCGGTGACGGATGATTTTCGCGCCGGTGTAGATGAGAAACACGCCAAACACGACCAGTACCCACACGAACCGGCTGATCAGCGTCGCTCCGATCAAGATGAACAGGAAGCGCAAGGTCAACGCGCCGAAGATGCCCCAGAACAACACCCGGTGTTGGTACTTCAGCGGAATCTTCATTGAAGAGAACAGGATCGCCCAGACGAATACGTTGTCGATGCTCAACGACTTCTCGATCAGGTAGCCACTGATGTATTCGCCAAACGCCTCCCCACCGAACTGGTAGGCGACGAATCCGCCAAACAGGAGGCCACAGAGCACCCAGCCGGCACTCTCTCGCAGGGCCTCGTTTCCGCTGGGCTCGTGGTCGTGACGGTGGCGATAGAGGTCGAAGGCGAGCATCGCCAGGATCACTACGATCAGGAAGACCCAGGTCCACCCCGGGATGCCCTCTGGCCCGGGATCCCAGAAATTCTCACGAGCCTCGACGCCAAAGAGAAGCGATGTCATATGGCTCCAGTGTTACCCGATCCGACGTGAAACATGACGACATCGCCTGGAGGAAGCGATCCCCCGGCCGATGAGATACCCATGGGAGCATCGCAGACATGACCTCCGAGCGCGGCATGCAGATTCTGTGGGCGGTCCGAGCGGCGCTCGTGATCGCGATACTGGTCACGATCTCCTTTCCGTCCTGGGAACAGTTCGAGGGTAAGGGGATGCTGTTTCGGGCCCCCTTCTATCTTCTGCCCCTGGCTGTCGTGCCCGTGATCTGGCGGCTACGAGGCGGCCACGAGCCGTACCCGTGGGCGGTCGACGCCCTGGTGATCGCCCCTTTTCTGGCCGACACCTGCGGCAACATCTTCGGCTTCTACAACAACTACGACGTCACCGATGACGTGCTTCATTTTGTGAACTGGGTGCTGCTGATCGCCGGTGTCGCGCTGGCACTTCTGCGCACCGGGATCGGTCGGCTCAACTGCTGGACCACCGCCTATGGCATCGGAGCGCTCGCGATCATCTGGTGGGAGTTCGCCGAGTACCTGGTTCAGGAAGCCGGAACGGCCGGCCTCGGACTCACGTATGGCGACACGATCGGTGATCTGTTGCTCAGCAGCACCGGCGGCGCGGTCGGCGCGGCGATTGTTGTCTTGTGGCCCCGCTCCCAGGCCGAGCGACCCGCCCCCAATTGATGCCCGATCCCTGCCACTCTGTAGCCGTGCATCGGCTCATCCCCCTGCTGATCCTCGTTCTGATCGCTGCGAGTTGCAGCAGATCCGGCGACGAGGCGATTGCGTTCGACCCCGAAGACACCACAACAACCACGTCTCGGGCCCAACGAACCACAGGCGGCAGGGGGACGACCTCCACAACCGCCTCGCCGTCCATCGGCGAATCGCCCGGTGCTGGCGCCAGCACCCAGAGCCTGAACCTCGTGGACCTGGATCCCGGGGACCCCGGCGGCGACATCTCAGGACTCACCGGTGAGCGCACACTCGGATCGATCGGCGATCCCACCTTTCCCGGGCTGGGAAACTCCGGGTACGACGTCCAGCGGTATGACATCAGCCTCGATATGACCGGTTCGGAGCTGGGAGCCGAGGTCGTTCTGGATCTCACCGCACAAACCGAGCTCACCGCACTCAACCTCGACCTGGTGGGGCTATCGATCGATGAGATCCGCGTTGATGACGAACCGGCCTTGTTCAACCGGGACGGGCGCGAGCTGATCATCCGGCTCCCAGAGCCATTGGAGACGGGCTCATCCGCGTCGGTGTTCCTCGCCTATCACGGCAAGCCGGCACCGATCGACGCGGGCGATGGGATCCCGTTCAACCTCGGGTTCCAGACCCGTACATGGGGCACGTTCGTGGCGTCCGAACCCATCGGCGCAGCCACCTGGTTTCCGGCGAACGATCATCCCCAGGACAAGGCGTTGTTTCGTATCGAAGTGACCGTGCCCGAAGGGCACACCGCCGTTGGACCGGGACGGTTGACCCAAAGCCTGACCAATGCCGATGGAACCGAGACGTTCGTCTGGGTGGCTCGCGAGCCCATGAGCACCTACCTGGCGTCGGTTGCAACCGGGGACTTCGAGGTCACCACCGACACAACCGAAACCGGGTTGGTTCTGCGTCACGCCGTTCACCGCGACGCACTGCTGGCAACCGGGAATGCCCTGGACACCACCGAGGACATGATCAACGAGTTCGAGAAGCAGTTCGGGCCCTACCCGTTCGAGAGCTACGGGGTCTTGGTCGTTCCCGAGCAACTGGGCTTCGCACTCGAAAACCAAACGCTCAGCCTGTTCGGCACCGATGTGATCGGCAGCCCGTCGGCCCAACCGATCCTGGCCCACGAACTCGCCCACCACTGGTTCGGCAACAACATCTCGCCGGCCGCCTGGGACGACATCTGGCTCAACGAAGGCTTCGCAACCTGGGCCGAGTGGTGGTGGACCGAACGGATCTCAGGTCGCGACGTCACCGAAATCGCTCAGACGATCCCGATGGAGCCGTTGGCCGGCCTAACCGCCGCCACGCTGTTCGACTTCAACGTGTACTGGAGGGGCGGCCTCACCTTGGAAGCGCGTCGCCGCACCGTGGGCGACGAACTCTTCGGCCAGATCCTTCGCGTCTGGTCAGAGCGCTACGGCGGCGGAGTCGCCAGCACCGAGAACTTTCTCGACCTCGTGGGTGAGCTGGGGGGGACCGATGCAGCCAACGTCGTGAGTCAGTGGGTCTTCTCCCCCGACATGCCCCAACTTCCCCCTGACCGATGACCAGGAGCGCGGTGTACCCAGGCTCGTTCAATCCGCCGACGGTCGCCCATCTCGATCTGAGCCTTGCGGTGATCGAGCAACGCAACGTCGACGTGATCGTCTGGAGTCTGAGCCGCGAGACGCTGGGAAAGGACGCCGAGGGTCATCCCACGATCGACGAACGATACGAAGTCCTCGCCCAGGTCGCCCAGGACTACCCGTGGCTCGAGGCCCAGATCACCGACGACCAACTGCTGTCCGACATCGCGGCCGGTTTCGATGTCCTGATCATGGGCGCTGACAAGTGGGCCCAGATCAACCAGCCCGAGTGGTATGCCACGGTTCAGGAGCGAGACGCGG
>JBLYYW010000328.1:0-3854 GCA_048550155.1 Acidimicrobiales bacterium
AACCAGAGCAGGAGAGGGTTCCAGCCCGACTTCGTCCCGGAGCGTTGCCCTGAACTCAGGGACAACGCGCATGGCGTCAGCTTGTCGGCCGGCAGCGTGGAGGCATCTCATCAGGAGATCTCTGGGTCGTTCGCTGAGGGGATCGATTTCGATGAGTCGATGGCACTCGGCGATGGCCTGCTCGGTTTCCCCCATGGCGAGGAGTGCCTCGACCTGGAGCTGCCGGGCCTCCAACCGACGGTCCTCCAACCGCACCGCCTCGGGTCTCACCCACTCCTCCTCGGCCAGTCCGGCGTAGGCGTCCCCGTACCAGCGAGAGAGTGCACGCTCGATCAACACAAGAGACTGTTGACTCTCGGCAAGCCGGGCCAGACGCCGAGCCTCGTCGAGGTCTCGTTCGAATAGCGAACTGTCCAACTCTGAGTCATCGACGAGAAGCTGGTAGCCCGGTTGCCGAAAACGAATGAGATCATCACGGCTCGGCTGCAGGGCGCGACGAAGGCGGGTCACGTAGCTCTTCAGCGACGTCTCCGCGCCGTCGGGCGGGCGGCCATCCCACACGATGTCCACCAGCCGATCCACCGAGACAACCTCTCCGCCAGCGACGATCAGAGCTGCTAGCAAGCGTCTGAGTCGCGGCCCAAGTTCGGAGGGCACGTCTCCGTGCCTCACCGTCGGCGGGCCCAACACGTTGATCTCCATGTCCGATCCCTTCATGCCTCAGACACTGAGGCACACCGGTTGCATCTCGGTTGCATCGTATACCAGAGGCGTTTTCCCAGTTCAGGGCGAGGTCGAATCGTTCTCCGAGCGGCTTGGGGTCGAGCCGGAGGACTGGTCCGAGCTGGCCGTGCAACCCGTAGCGCACCGGTCGGTTGCACGTTGTGATCGCCAACACGACAAACCCGGCGAAGTGTTGGTGGCCCTCGGGCCGCCCCGTCAGACAGGAATCAGAAATGATAGTCAACAACAAGAACCACGTGGACGTTGAACACTCCTACCGAGTTGGTTTCCTCCGCGACAACTACCGGAATGCGAACCAGCGGTCCACGTCCAACTCCGTCCGGCGGACGGTGGCTGTGGCGACTGTGGCAGCCGCAAGCGCGCTGTTCTTCCTTGTGCCTGGCCATGGTGCACAGGCAGCCCAAGTTGATCGTGAGCAATCATGGATTGCAGTAAATTGGGAATCCCTCGAACCAAGCTGGGAACCGAATCGAACGCTGCTGGCAGAGATTCTCGGTCGGCCTGAGCGGGGAGCACCGGATCACAAGCCCGCCGGTCCGCAGTAGGTGACTTGCCTCGACTGCCAGATGCCTAGGGCTTGCCCCCAGACCGATTTGCGGGCAAGCCCTAGTGCCGGGGTCGTCCGATCCGGTCGACGATGTCGGTATGGAAACAACCACAACCCCCAACAGCATTCACACCCCGGCCTGGATCGCTCAGGTCTGGATTTCGTTCGGCATCTCGATATTCGGGCTTCTCGGAGGCATCTTCTATCTGGACGTCACGGCATGGGCTCGTGCGTTCCTGGCTGCAGCGGCGCTCTTGTGCGTGAACTCCACCTTCGCGCTGGCCAAGACCATTCGGGACGTGCACGAAGAACAGCGGTTGGTGAAACGGGTCGATAACGCACGGGTCACCAAGCTGATTACCGAGAATGACCCGCTGGCGGCGTTCTAGGGACGCTACGACGACGTGCGGTGCTTCGACTTCTTGGGCAGCGAATAGCGCCACACGTCGTTGTCGACGTTGAGGAACTGGGTCGGGTCAGCGAAGTCGAACGTCTCACGATCACCGCCGAAGGTGTAGATCGCTCGGCCACGGCCGTCCTTGCCGGCGGGTGCAACGATCGTGTCGTAGTCGTACTTCACTTCGGCGGGATCCTGGGCATTCCAGGGCGAGTCGCTGACCTTGATCCAATCCTTCCCGTTTCTGCTGGTCCACACATCCATCGGATTGGAAGGCTTGAAGGGGTCGGACGGGTCGGTGCTCTGACCGAAGCCGCCGAAACAAACCATGGTGTTGCGAAGTACGTCGCATGTGTGGCCCGGTCGGGGCGCCCATCCAGCATTTTCGGTGACCAGTTCCCAGTTGTGGCCGTCCCGTGTGCGCCACACGTCGTTGAAATACGGCGGCGGAAACCCAGTGAACCCAAATTCGCCACCGAGCAGGTAGAGATAGCCGTTCTTCACCAGCAGGTCGGCGCCGGCACGAGGGGCCCACGGGGCCTCCGACGTGACCAGTTCCCAGTCCCGTCCGTTCCGCGACTTCCACACGTCGTTGAGCACAACACGTGTCGGCGGCCCTCCGATGACATCGGGATCGTCGTTGAACGATCCGCCCATCACATAGATTTCCCCCTTGAAGACGATGGCACTGAGGCCGGCGCGACCGACCCAAGGAGCCTCGGCGGTGAGTTGGGTCCAATGGATCCCGTCACGACTGCTCCACACATCATTGAAGAACTCTGAGGTCGAGAGGTTCGCCGGGAAACAGTTGGGGTCGAACTGGCACGCCGGGTTCGGGATCACACCGAAGTTCTGTCCACCCAGGATGTACATCCGGCCCTTTTTGGTCACCGCCTCGTGGTAGGCGCGCGCCGGCCAGTGCTCGGCGTCGTTTGTTTCGAGGATTCGTTCCCATGTTTGGCCGCGATCCGGGCTCTTCCAGACGTCGCCCCAGATCGTGGAATCGCCGGGAATGGGGCCGGTCGGCGGCGGGGTCGGAGCGTTCGGCGTCCTTCCGCCGAGAATGTAGAAGTCTCGACCGAGCGAAACCGCCTCCAAACCTGCCCGGGCACTCCAGGGAGCGTCGTCGTTGACCTCGGTCCATTCAAAGGAGGTGAAACGGTTCTTCGAGCCTGCGGCATCGGCGGTTCCAGCCGTTGCCGAAATGAGAGCCAGGACGATGGCAAGTATCAGGAGCTTGGATCTCCGCATGAGGTCCCCCTTTAGGTTTTCGCGCCGTAGGGGTCAGTTGTACCTGCCGAACCGTGTCCGCCGCAAACCTGAGGCCCTGTTCAGACGTTGTACTGCACCGCAGCCCGGGCGCTGATGTTTGGTTTGATCAGCTCGGTGATGAGCGCCACGTGGCCCGGTTCGGTGGCGTACTCGCGATAGGCCGGCTCGTCAGCGAAATCGCCGACTATGCCATAGTCCCAGTTTCCCTCGGACACCCCGAGATCGGGGCCGTGGTGGTAGCTGGACACCGCCTCGAGCGTCGCCAAACGATCGAGCCCGGCTGATATCTCGGCTTTGGTCGCGTTGCTGACGCCATCGGCCCATTTGAACATCACACAGTGACGGAACATGAGTGTCACTGTAGAAGTGAAGGTGGCGGCGGCCCGAAACGTCCCAGCGCGGCATCACGGAGGGCCATCAGCCGGGCTCGGGTCGAGTAGTACTCATCGCGCCTCGACCGGCGGATCGTTCGATCGACCAGCTGGGCGAGTGCCAACAACGTCCGTACCGCTGCTGCCGTGAGACCGAAGTGTTTGGCCGTGAGCAACAGAGTGTTCCGCTCCATCAAGTAGTCGGCGGCTGCCCGTGGTGTGCTGACGCGGGGATTGATCACGCGAGAGCCGCGGGCCAGTCCCACGTCCCAGCCCGCATCGCCGGCGCGGAGCCCCAGATCGGCCTCTTCGCAGTACGTGAAGAACCGCTCGTCATAGAGGCCGATCTGTTTCAAACACTCCCGTCGGGCGATGAACATGGTTCCGTGCGGATAGTCGCAGAGCTCCAACCCGGGGGTGCTCGTACCGGGTCGAAAGATCGGACCGAAGTTCCTGTCGACGATCGGCACCATCCCGTCGCCCACATCTGCCGATAACAGCCCCAACCGAGGGTTGGCGTCGA
>JBLYYW010000329.1:0-5240 GCA_048550155.1 Acidimicrobiales bacterium
CGTCGTGGGCTTCACCGAGGTGGTCGACTCCACCGTCGTGACCGGCACATCGGTCGTCGCTGGTCGAAGGATTGTGACAGTCGTGCTCGGCCCGTCGGTGGTTGCTGGCGCGATGATCGTCGATGGTGGTTGTGTGGTTGCCGGCGAGCCATCTTCGAATGGCAAGGTCGCAGGCGGGTCTTGGGAGGATTCCTCCTCAGCCTCATCGGCGTCTTGTACATCGGCCGGGTCAGCCTGTACCGATACTGAGTACCGGCAAGCAGTGCCACCAAGCGTGAGGGCGATGAGCAATGCAGAGATACGTAGAAATGAGTGCGGCATGTTGTGTCTCCAGGCGAGGACAGGTGGACCTGTCAGGTTTGGAACTTCGACGACCTCGCTCTCGTCCTTGAGCATTTTTGCCCAGTGGCCCCAACTTCAGGCCGCCCGACAGATTCGAGTTTCCCCAGGTGAGACTGGTGTCTCATGTGCCAAAACACACACTCTGCCGGCTACCGAAAACCACTCATTTGGCCGATACTTTGGGGATGGAATCAGCCTTGCGGGGTGCCTCGAAAGAGCAGCACATGCCGGCGTTCGACGCCGCGGTACGTCCGATAGGAGTCGCCGTGGTTGGCGCAGTTCTCGTTGGGGTGTGGCTCATGACCAACGCCCGACTCGCACCACTGATTCTGCTCGCGGCGTTGCTCGGACTTGCGGTCACCTCCATTCGGCGTTCCCTCGCCCAAGGGAACCGATCGACCCGCGAAAACGTGGTCATCGCCTCGATCCTCATCGCTGGGGCCTGCACCTGGGGTCTGGTGATCGCCGGCCCGTTGTTCCTCGCGTTGCCGGTCTCGATCGTCTTCGCAACGAGGGGCCAGACGATGGATCCATTGGTGAGACCGCGAAAGATCAAGCAGAAACGCTCACTCGTTCATCACTGATCGACCGACCATTTCCAGCCACCTCAGGTGATCCAGCGCATGGCCTCACGTTTGGTCAGACCTGACAGCCGGTCCTCGTTCGCCTCCACATAGGTGCGCACGGCATCTGGATCGGTTCGGGCGTACTGCCGCAGCGCCCACCCCAACGCCTTGCGGATGAAGAACTGGGTGTCGGCGGCGCGCAGGTCACAGTACCGGAACAGCCTCTCGGCATCGGTCTGGTCCTTCCACATGAGTTGGTGAAGGATGGCGGTGCGAGCAACCCAGATGTTGTCGTCCTCGATCCAGCGATCCATGTCGACCTGCAAGCTGGGGTCGGCTCGGACAATGGGTCCGACCACATGGACTGCCAGGGCATCGACAGTGTCCCACCACGACTTCGTCTCGATCAGTGCCCTGACCGAGCCGAGATCGCCTGAGGTGAGGTTTCGTGCCCACTTCCTCAACAAGTCGGCTGCCACGAAGCTGAACTCTCGCTCGGGCTCGGCCATCAACGCTTCTGCGACGCCGAGCAAGTCGTGGTTCGACCATTCTTTGGCGGCTTTCATCAACGGCTTCACCGCGGCCCGGCGGGCCGGAGTCTTGACTCCCAGGAACGGAAACTGGTTCTTCATGTAGGCGGCCATGGGCTCTGCGTCCTCTGGAACGGCTACTGCCGCCAACGAGGTCCGAACCTGGGCAACGATCTCCGCCGGCACAACCATGTTCCCAACCTAGGTTGACCGACGGTTCGTTTCCATCGAGCATGGGGCCATGGCAGCCAAGTACACCGGACCCCCCGAATCGCTGGAACTGTACGAAGCGTTGGTAGCCCGCTTCAAGACCGTGAAACGCAAAGGTGCTGCCAACCCCTACACATCGCTCAACGGCCACATGTTCAGCTTCCTCGACCGAGAGGGCACTCTGGCCCTCCGCTTCTCCGACGACGACCGGACCGAGTTCATGGGATTGTACGAATCGGGTCCATCGATTCAGTACGGAAAGACAATGAACGGCTATGCCACCGTGCCTCCCGAGCTACTGTCCAACACTGACGAGCTGGTGAACTGGTTCGAGCGAAGCCACGACTACATCGCCACTCTCAAACCCAAACCGACAACCAAGACAAAGAAGTAGGGCAAACCGGATCCCGAGAACGAGGAGTAGCAATGCTGATCAGCCTCAAGGGCACCCGGGCCTTCATCACCGCCGGCGGGGCCGGAATGGGTCGGGCGACAGCGCTGGCGATGCACAATGTGGGAGCCGAGGTCTTCACCTGCGATATCGATTCGTCCGGCCTGTCCACATTGCCCGAGGGCATCACATCCTGGCCCTGCGACGTCTCCAACTCGGCCGAGCTCGATCAGATCTTCGATGAGATCCTGCCGGGCGGGCTCGACTTCATGATCAACAACGCAGGAGTCGCCGGTCCCACCAAGCTGGTGGAGCACGTGACCGACGAGGAGTGGCGGCACACCATGGCGGTGTGCATCGACGCCCAGTTCTACTGTGCACGTCGGGTTGCGCCGGTGTTCAAGGCTCAGGCCCACGGTGCCATCATCAATCTGATCTCTGGTGCCGGAATCCTCGGCTATCCAACTCGCACCCCGTACGCCGCGGCCAAGTGGGCTGTCACGGGGTTCACCAAGACGCTCGCAATGGAGCTGGGGCCCGACAACGTCCGTGTCAACGGAGTGGTGCCTGGCAACGTGAACGGCGACCGCATGGAGCGGGTCATCCATGCCCACGCCGAGACCGATGGGCTCGATCCCGATGTCGTGCGACGGATGTACGCGATCGGAACTTCGATGCAGTGCTACGTCGATCCCGAGGAGATCGCCGATCTGATCGTCTTCTTGTGTAGCGACTACGGCCGACACATCTCCGGGCAGATCATCGGGGTCGATGGGAACACCGAAACCCTGTATCCCCGAACCTGACTGCGGTCTCGTTCAACCGAGTGGCCGGTTGGTCACTACGTGGCGTAGAGGAGCCGACGCGAGCGTTTGTTCTTGTACATCGCAGTATCGGCTCGATGCACTGTTTGTCGTACCGATTCCGATTTGGTGCGAACCGCAACGCCGTAGGAGAACTCGATCTCGCCATCGGCTGCATGCAGCAATCGGTCAACGAAATCGTGACCGGTTCGCCCTTCTGCGTCGTGCAATAGGACACCGAATTCGTCACCGCCGATTCTCGCAATGGTGTCGGTCGAGCGCGACGCCCGCTGGAGAGCTTGAGCCATCGCTTCGATCAACCGGTCACCTGCCGCATGTCCGAGGGTGTCATTCGTCCCCTTGAGATCGTCGAGATCGACGATGATCGCCGTGGTCTTGCGGTCGACACAGGTTTCCAACGCCTCGTCCCATGCGAGCCGGTTCGCAAGCCCGGTGAGCGGATCTCTGCGAGCCTCGGCGTTTGCCAGGACCGCCTTTTGGTGCAGTGCTTCTCGCTCCGCGGCCGTCTCGAGGATGAGATTGGCAGCAGTGGCGAGGCGTGCGCCGAGCCGTTGACACAATGTAGTGAATCCGCGCGGGTTGCGGCTTGTGTGCGCACACAGGATGACGCCACCGAAGGCGGGTGCTACGGGGATCACCATCCACGAACGAACCCGCACCGACGGGTTGCAGACCGAAAGGGGAAACGGCCGATGTTCGGAGTCCTGCACGCACTGTTGACCGATCAGTCCGGCTCGAAGGTCCTTCAGCTCGGCCTTCATCACTTCAACATCGAAGTCGCAAGGGGTCGACGCCGTCGTCGCAAGCTGGTCGAGCGTCTCCAGGTACACCAGTCCGAACTCGCACGACAGCGCATCTGCGATGGTCTCGACAATATGGCGCGTCGTGGTCTCGATCGTCATCGACGATCCCGACATCATGGTGTGGAGCGCTTCTGACTGCTCGAGTTCATCGGCGAGCAGTTTTGCGGCCGACACCGACCCGATCTCGGCCGCAAGTGATGCTGCCCATCGTTGCCACGCTTGGTCGGTCTTTTCCGGCATGGCAGCCGCTGTCGTGGATCCGAAGATTACGACCGTGTCGACATCGACCGAGACGGCCACTGCGGCGGCTGGGTGGTATGGGCCCAGGAGCCACTTCTGATCCGTTTCTACAACACGGACGACTGACTGTTCGGAGGCGGACCTGATTATCGGCGCGTCGATCTCGTCGACCTCGATGATCCCCGCCCACCCAGAACCCCGATTGTGGCCGCCGACGTGAGACCAGCGAGCAGACGAGGAGGTGCGTCGAAAGACGAACGAATCAAGTGCCCGCTCTGAAGGCGAGCGACGACCGAGGAAGTCGATCGATTCGGCCATTTCCGCCGAGATCTCGAGTGGCCTCCCGTCGATGAGTTCCACGAACTTGTCGGGCTCGACGGCCGGTGAGCAGAGATACCCCTGCCACCGGTCGCACCCGAAACTCTCCAACGCACGAAGCTGTTCAATCGTCTCGACACCTTCGGCAATAACGCTATGACCAAGAGCGTGGCTCATCTGGATGACGCTCCGAATGATCTCACTTTCGGGTCCCGACTCGTCGATCCGTTCCACGAATGTTCGGTCCAGCTTCACCGCGGTCAATGGCAAGCTTCGTAAGTGGGACAGGGAGGAGAATCCGGTTCCGAAGTCGTCGAGGGCTACCTCACATCCGATCTCCACCAAGCGCTCGAGGTTGGTAATGAGTTGGTCGTCGGGCGTCACCCAGTCTTCGGTGATCTCGAACGTCATGAAACTCGGGTCAACATCCCATCGTTCCATGACGGCCTCTGCGTCAGCGGCGAAGTTGGGGTCGTTCAGCTCTGATGGCGCCACGTTCACCGCAGTCGTGAGCCCCTCGGGCCATTCCGATCTGGTGCGGCAGACTTGATTCAGCACGGCGCTGCCGAGTTCTCGCTCAGCGCCCGAGGCCATGGCTGCTTCAACCAGCAACGCCGGCGGAACGAGCTGGCGAGCGACGGACACTCGGAGCAGGGATTCTGCCCCGATGATGTGTTTCGAGTCGAAGCAGACGATCGGCTGGAAGTGGACCTCGAGCAGTTCGGGGGTGGCCAGTACCCTCCTCAGCGTTCGAACTGCTCCCAGATTTGTGGCCACTGTTTTACCCTTGTTGTGCAAACAGGACACTTGCTGCGTCCTGCATGGACAATCGGGCGCGGTGAGAGCGAGCTTGAGAAATCTCTCACCGCCCAAGCCGCCTCGAACGTCGGAGTGGTGCCACAACGCCACGGCGTCAGCGGTGCGACAGCACGGTCGAGGCTTGCCTCGAATGTCGTGGCAAGAGTGATGAGTGGCGGAAGGTATGGGATTCGAACCCATGGTGACCCGGAGGCCAC